>JAFTAG010000178.1 GCA_017458655.1 Ruminiclostridium sp.
TCAGAGCCTCGACGGGAAGCTCAACGTCGTTTTCGTCCGCGAGCGCAAGCAGCTCGTCGTTGCTCCCGGCTGCTGCAAGCTTTGCTCTTATCCCCTCGGGGAGCGAGTCAAGAAATTGCTGTTTGTTGAAATCTGACATAGTTTTGTTCCTCCTTGTTATATCACCGATGTTGTTTTCGTTTGGTTCCCTTGCTGTGACAATATATTACCACACTTCCCGCATAATTTCAATACTCAATTTCCGCGGAAATTGTAGTTTAAGCTACAAAACCTTATCCGAGTGTAGCTTATTTTACAAAAAGCCGTGAAATTGTCACACAGCCTTTCCGATAGCGATACTGCGGTCAAGCTCCGACAGCATCGCCGCGAGGTCGGCCTTTGATATGTCGAACCCGCCGTTCACCCAGCGCTCTATGACGGATATGCAGCCGTAGGAACGGTATCTGCTGCGGTATTCAAGGTCGGTGTCGGTCAGCGCGGTATCGTACTTGTCGTATCTTTCCGCGCCGGTTTTCAGAAACACGCCCTCCGCCAGCTTGTTGAACCTTGAACGCAGACGGGACGGGCAGTTGGGCGAGAATATCAGCCGGAAGACCGTCCGGTTCCCGTCTATGTAGTCGAGCAGGTCGGAGAAGAACCTGTCCGCGGGCAGTTCCTCGAGCCGCAGCATAAGCATTCCCATTTCCACGAGCACCTCCTGCTCGATCTTGTCATAGAGGTCATATACATCGAGATAATGCTTGTAGAATGTCACGCGGTTGACATCGGCTTTATCCGCTATCTCCCGCACCGTTACCTTTTCAAGCTCCTTTTCGGCGAGAAGCTCCGCGAGAGCATCGCAAAGGGCTTTTCGGGTCTTCAGTGTTCGGCGGTCGGGTCTTTTTTCGGGCATAGTCTTTTCTCCTTTTACTGCTCATTGTCCGCTCTTTGCCGCTCCACGAGCCGGGCGAAGTACCCGCCCTTCGATATGAGCTCGTCGTAGCTGCCTTCCTCGGCGATACCGCCGCCGTCGAGCACGAGTATGCGGTCGCAGTGCCGTATGGTCGAGAGCCTGTGCGCTATTATTATCCTTGTGCAGCCCATTTTGTCGAGCGCTTCGCTGACCTGCTTCTGGGTCTTGTTGTCGAGCGCCGAGGTCGCTTCATCGAATATGAGTATCTTCGGCTTCTGAGCGACGGCTCTCGCTATCATCAGACGCTGCTTCTGACCGCCGGAAATGCCGCCCTGCCCCTCGGAAATGACGGTGAACATACCCATGGGCATATCCCTTATGTCGTCGGCTATCCCCGCGATCTCCGCGGCTTCCCACGCTTCATCAACGGTCAGATGCGGCGCGGATATGGTGATGTTGGAATAGATGTCGCCCTGAAGCAGACCGCCGCTCTGCATTACCGAGCCTATCTTACGCCTGAGCGAGCAGAGGTCGAGGTCGTTTATGTCCCTGCCGTCAAAGTAAACGGCTCCCTTTTCGGGCTTTTCAAAGCCCAGCAGTATGCGCATGAGCGTTGACTTTCCGCAGCCGGTCTTACCGACTATCGCGATGTATTCTCCCGGCCTTATCTTTAATGAGAGGTCTTTTACGATATAGGGGCTGTCCTCGCCGTACCGGAACCAGATGTTGTTCAGCTCGATGCCGCCGGAGAGCTTTGTTACGATCTCCTTGTTATCCGCGGCCTCGGGCTCGGTCTTTAAGAACGGTTCCGCCATTTCGAGTATCGGCTTTATCTTACCGACCGAAAGTGCCACTCCCGCAAGCGAGGAGAACGCGCCCATTACCGCGCCGTAGGCTGCCGTGAACGCAAAGTAATCGGACAGCTCGACCCCGCCATCGACGGCGAGATAATACAGCAGGATATTGGAGAGCAGACCTATCGCGGTGGTGATAACGCTGTTTATCTTGATGAATGTCGGCGGCGCGTAGATAAGCTCCGCGCCCTCCGAATATATACCCAGCCAGCGCGCGAAAAAGCGCTGTTCGCTGCCGGATAGCTTTATTTTCTGCACACCGCTTATCATAGCGTAGGTAAGACCGGATTCCTTCGCGGAATGCTCCATATGCTTCTTGCTTATGCGTATCTGAACCACGGTCGTGACGGTACTGAACGCGACGGTCGTGAGTATTATCAGCAGAGAGGGTATCACAAGAGTCGGCGCAAAGTCGAATATCTGTGTTATGTAGAGCAGGGAAGCGAGCGACGAAAGCCATGTGCTCATAAATATCCCGAGTATCAGCTGACACAGCTGATTTACCGACATGGCGCGGCTCGTCAGCTCACCCGCGCTGTATTTGCGGAAGAAATACGGCGGCAGGCTCATCAGACGCATGGTCATTGCCGCCTGAACTCCTACGGACGTTTTTGTCTGCAGGCGGTCGTTCAGTATCGTGCTCACCGAGCTTATCAGCCGTGCCGATACCGCCGTGCAGAGCATACACACCGCTATCCCCGCGAGCATTACGGTGCTGCCGCTTGAAATGACGGGGCCGGTGAGTATCTTTGTTATCTTCGGCATCAGCATTCCGACGCACGTTACCGCAAGCGTCGAAAGCACTATCATCAGAATGTCGCTCAGCGACAGGCAGCTTTTCATATACAGCAGCAGGTCGGGGATACCGAGCTTTTTCTGCGGCAGAGGCTTATAAAAGCAGTACGCCTCGCTCTCAAAAAGTGCTGCCGTTTTCGCGTTTATCGGTGTTTTCCTGCCCGTGCTCCTGTCCGGGAAATAATAGCCCCTGATCTTCCTCGGGAGCAGCGCGACAGGCTCGCCGCTGTCCTTCCTGTAAGCGAGGATAGCGCCGTATGCGTCCCTCCACCAGTTTTCCTCAAGCACTATCTTCCTCTTCATAAGCCCGTGAGGACGCAGGCAGTAGTCGAGCCTGTCCTCGTGCTTTGTGAGCGTTTCAGGTATTTCGGACGGCTTGAACCGATAGTATTTCAGTATATCGTCTATCGCTTTCCTGGCTATTACGTGCTCGTCATTTATCCTTTCGGCGCCGTGCTTGCCGAGGATAACGCTCGCCGCGCCGAAGAAGGAATTTTCAAGCATCTGACGGTCGCGCTCGCGGCGCTGTTTTATCTGTTCATCAAACCAACCCAATTTAATAGTTTACAGTTTACAGTGAACAGTGTACAGTTGTGGTGCCGCCTACGGCGGCAATTTTAAAAATGTGAGCGAAGCGAACACCATAACTGTTAACTGTAACCTGTTAACTGTTAACTGTTTACAGGTTACGGTTGCTTGTTTAGTAAACTGCTTCTCCTTTCTGAAAAGTTTTTATGAACAATTATTGATTTTTTCCTGTTTTTACGATTGCAATAAGTATTTTTATCAGTTCTGCACAATCGTTGTTTATATTTACATAATGATCTTCGGAAATATAGTCTGTTTCTTTCAACAACTCCAGCCAGTATTCCGTTTCTGCCGCTTCTTTTAAAGCTATACTCATTTTATTGATAAAGTCAGACTTACTTTGAGCGTATCTGCCTTCTGCAATATTAGCACCTATGCTTGTTCCACTTCTTAATATTTGTTTTGAAATAACATATTCGTTTTTTTCGCATAAATATTTATAAAGCTTCACTATCCTTACGGCAAATGCTTTGCTTTTGTCACCTACAATAGAACCGTTCAAGTTTGTTTTCCCTTTCATTACCGACAAATATGCTTTGGCATTGTTTATTGCTATTTCAGACCCGCCGCCGCAGGCGGCACCACAACTGTACACTGTAACCTGTTAACTATTCACTGCTTACGAGCTCGGTGTACGCTCCTCCGAGTGACATCAGCTCGGCGTGGGTTCCGCGCTCGGCGACCCTGCCCTTGTCGAGGACTATTATCTCGTCGCAGTCGCGTATGGTCGAAAGTCTGTGGGCTATGACGATACAGGTGACGCCGCGGTCTTTTATTGCTTTGACTACATCGTATTCGGTCTTTGCGTCAAGAGCGCTCGTTGCTTCGTCAAGGATCATTATTGAGGGGTCCTGCGCAAGCGCACGCGCTATCTCGAGCCTCTGACGCTGACCGCCGGAAAGGTCGCGTCCGCCGGAGGTCATTCCGTACCGGTAGCCTCCGTTACGCGCCATAATGTCGTTATGGAGCTGTGCGTCGCGGGCTGCGAGTATCATCTCGAAGTCCTGCACCGACTCGTCCCACATCTTGATATTGTCGGCGACGGTGCCTTCAAACAGCGTTATTTCCTGATCCACCACCGCTATCGAGCCCGTCATCACGGCTCTGTTATGCTCTTTTCTCGGCTTGCCGTCAAACAGGATCTCGCCCTTCCACGGCTCGTAAAGTCCGGATATCAGCTTTGCGAGCGTGGATTTTCCGCAGCCCGATGCTCCCACAAACGCCACTCTGCTGCCGGGTCTGAGGGACATCGAAAAGTCTTTTATCAGCGGCTCTGCGAGCTTTGAATATCCAAAGGTGATGTTTTTTATCTCGATGCTGCCTTCGAGCTTTTGCAGCTCTTCATTATCCGCCGCCGTATATGTCACATTGGGGTCGGAGGGATACTGCATAACGTCCTCCACACGCTCCATTTGCGTGCGCATTTCCTGTAATGTCTGTCCCGCGTTCACAAGCGTCATCGCGGGAGACATAAAATAGCCCAAAAAGCCCTGAAACATCTGTAACGAACCGAGGGTAAATTTCCCGTTCATAATTAACCACACTCCCAATACCATTATGGCATAGTTAGCCAGTGTGGATAAAAACGCGGGTATCATTCCGAGATAGCTGTTCACTCTTACGGTCTTCATCTCTTGTGCATTGACAGAGGCCTGATAACCCGACCATTTCTGAAAGAAGCCGTTTTCCGCGCCGCTCGCCTTTATGGTCTCTATCATCTCGACGCCGGCTACGGTCGCGGAGCTGAGCTTTGCGCTGTCTCGCTGCATGACCCGTGTGATATTCACACGCTTTTCGGATATTATACGCGATATAAAGAGATTCAGCACAAGAGTAAAGATACCTACGGCTGTCAGCAGCAGGCTCTGGTTTATCATCAAAACAAGATAGAGCACCATCATTATCGTGTTCAGCAGAAGCGGTGTGAAGGTGTTGACGATCGCAGCCGCTATACTCGCGTTGGTCTCCTGACGGGACTGTATGTCTCCAGCCATACGCTGTGAAAAGAACTCCATCGGTAATTGCAGCACCTTCCACATATATGCCGAACTGCCGACGACCGACATTTTTCCGTTTATTCTCAGATTATAGATCGTATGCACCCATTCGACGATTATCTGCAATAACGCAAGTCCCGACATAATGCAGATAAACGGTATGAGCCATTCTCTGTTCAGCCCGGTCAGAAGCCTGTCCATGAAGACCTTGGACATTATCGGATTGATTATACCGAACAGCGAGGATATGACTGTGGTAAGCATAACAAGGGCTATCGCGGCTCCCGCTCCGATCAGCCTTTTTCTTGCAAATCCTATCGTGCTCTGCCGTTTGCCCTCAGGCTTGAAATCCTTGCCGGGCACGGGCACTATGGTTATGCCGGTGAACGATCTTCTGAATTCCTCCTCGCCGACCTTAACAAAACCCCTTGCGGGATCGTTTATATAAGCGTATTTGCCCTTGAAACCGTTAAGCACCACAAAATGGTTGAAGTTCCAATGTATGATGCAGGGAAACCGGCCTTTTTTCCTTATGCTGTCGGCGGATCTTGTGAACGCCTTGACATCAAACCCGTAGCTTTCGGCGGCGCGGTATATGTTCGCGGCATTCGACCCGTCGCGCGAGATGCCGCAGTCGGAGCGGAGCTGTTCGAGCGGCACCCATTTGTCGTAATATGCCATTACCATAGCGAGAGCCGCCGCACCGCATTCAAGCGCCTCCAGCTGTATTATTACAGGCACCTTGACAGCGCCCTTTGTAATTGTTTTTTTGCTCATGATGACCTCTTATACGTTTTACAGACAGGCTTTTCGTTTCTTTCCCCTCCGAAGACCGGGAAAGAAATATATGTCCGTAAATTGACGTGGAAACAGTATTATACCGATCCCTTATCAAAATGATGAAAAGCTTCGTGTCTCGTCACGATCCAAACAGCAGCGAAGCCGCACCACAATTATCAATACTAATTCTTTGTCTTTTATGGAGAATTGGTATTATTCGAACAGGAATATTATCGGGTGGATACTCTCGATAACGATATTTACATCGTACCTGCCGTCGGCTTCCGAAACGGGGGCGTAGGCTGTAGTCCTGCCGTAGCTGTCTGTTTCCACGGACGAAACGATATATTCCTTGCCGCCGATACGCAGTGTCATACCCGATTCTATTTCACCCTTGCCCGTATCGGACACGTTTATTCGCGCCTGACCGTTTTCAACAAAGGCAACACCGTCCGCTGTCGTCTCGATATTGCCGGTCATTCCCCACACGATGATCCCCGCGAGCAGAATAATGACCGCCGCAAGTACAGCCCATATTCCCGGGTTCGTTACACGCAGGTAGATGTTGAGCTGCTCCGGCGTCGAGATGTTTTCAAGAGAACTCTTTCTGAATACGTTTAATTTTTGCTCCGACATTTTAGTCACATCTTATTTGTCGATTTACTTAAAGGCTCCCGTAAAACGATCTGTCGTTATACTCCCGGGCTGCCGCAGTGCACGGAACGGTTGGGGAGCGGTCATGCTTATGCGGGATATATCATTTTTGCGGCGATCTACGGTTTGAATTTCAAAAATATATGATATAATAATGTGATTACCCGGATAACTCACCATAGAGTGCAGTTTGCTTTCGCCCACGGGTTTGTTGAGTGCCTTTAACGAGGCTCTCTGCCTGCGGTGCGACCTACTTTCCGCCTGCAGGTGCGGAGAAGTATGGCGTCTCGTACCGAGCCGCTAAAGGACCGATGCAGGAAGCATCGAAGGCGGTCTGCCAAAAGCGCGCACGATGCGCGCTACCAAGCAGCCGCCCAGCCGCACGTCGGCCGCTTGTCTTCA
>JAFTAG010000179.1 GCA_017458655.1 Ruminiclostridium sp.
CCCTGTAAGCCGCGCACATAGGCCTTGCCGTTCTCCGCTGTCAGGAACGGATCCTCGCCGTAGGTCTCGTGGCCGCGTCCCCAGCGAGGGTCGCGGAAGATATTGATGTTCGGTGCCCACAGGGTAAGCCCCTTGTATATATCGCGGTCGCCGAGCCTTGTATAAACATTGTATTTCGCGCGGGCTTCAACTCCGGTGATGTGTCCGGCCTTTTCGGTCAATTCTGTATCGAACATCGCGGCAAGGCCTATAGCCTGCGGGAACATCGTGGATATACCGGAACGAGCGAGCCCGTGCAGTCCCTCGTTCCACCAGTTATAGGCGGGAATGCCGAGGCGTTCCACAGCCGGAGCGTCGTACCGAAGCTGCGAAGCCTGTTCCTCCGTTGTCATAGCGTCTGTGAGCGCTTCCGCGCGCTCCTGCACGCTCAGAGTTTCGTCAAGATATTTTTCCATAGCAGTTTGTCCTTTCCGGGAATGTCTGTCCGCGGCGCAGCATACTGCGCCCTCTGATATAAATTATAAACCGTCGGGAGCCTTTTTTCTACCCGTTTTTTGCACAAATCAGGTCATTTTTTGTGAAAAAATGGCCGCAAAGCCTTGAAATGCGGGGCAAAGAGTAGTATAATAATAGATAACGAAAGGGTATTGAGAAACATATTCAAATATTTCGCCGCAGGCGACACCAAAACTATTCACTGTTCATTCTTTATCATTCACTATGCCGCAATGAACGGAAGACGGTAAAGAAGTGAACAGTGAAACGGTTATCCGAAAAACATAAAGGAAGTGAGTATGCTGTGATAGCACATCTGAACGGCGATTACGAAACCGTTGATTACCTGCAGAACAAAAGCATACGCCTGTACGATAATGTCGAGGACGAGGAATATCCGCCGCACTGGCACAACGCTATCGAGATAATAATGCCGCTCGTGAACACATACACCGTTATATGCAGCGGGCGGGAATACGAGCTCGGCGAGCGCGATATCATCGTTATCCCCGCCGGAAAGATACACAACCTCAAGGCTAAGCCCGGCAGACGCTTCATACTGCTGTGTGACAACAAGCTTATCGAGGGCGTTCCCGCGCTGGTGGAGCTTCGTTCCGTCATTGCGGAACCTCTTGTCATAAACGAGAGCTCGGGTGTGGATATACGCCGCTCGCTCGGACATATCATGGAGGAAATATATACCCTGTATTTCGAGTTCGGCGCGCTGTCGGACATCTATGTTTATATGAAGCTGATAAGCTTTCTCACGCGCATCAGAGAGTACCAGCTCAGCAAGTTCCGACCCGACGACAACGAGAAGTATTCCGACACCATTCATATGATCTTCGGCTACATCGAGCAGAACTATATGAATGAGATATCCCTCGAAGACCTCGCCGGGATAGCGGGCTACAGCTCCTGTCACTTCTCGCGGATATTCAAGAAATACAGCGGCACGACCTTCATAAACTTCCTCAATAAGCGCCGTGTCAGTGCCGCGGAGCTGCTGCTGCTCGAGGAGAACGCCTCCGTGACCGAGGCTGCGACAAGAGTCGGGTTTTCGAGTCTCACGACCTTCAACCGCGTTTTCAAGGAGATAAACGGCTGCCCGCCCTCGGAGTTCAAAAAGCTCTACAGAACGGCGAGACTGTGAATACGGCAAGCGGTCGATGAAAAATCCACAATTCATAATTCACAATTGCGGTGCGGCTTCGCCGCGACCCCGGATCGTGACGAGATACAAGATCCTTGTATATGGATCTATGGTAAGTTATCATAAAATTTACATAAATTACAGATATTGCTTTACAAAGCACTGTTCACAACTTAAGCGGAAAATTAAGTTCTACGTTTCTGTCTCCCCCGCCTCCGGCGGGGGAGACAGAAACAAAAATTTTCTTAAATTGTAGATAGTGCTTTACAAAAAGTAAAAAATGTGATACAATAAATATAACTGACGGCAAAATACAGTATTCAGTAAAGGAGGGGGGCGGATATGCCGCAGGAGTTTACACTGCAAAGCGCAGCAAGCATAAATACCGTGCCTATCCTCATACTGCTCTTTCTGCTGTATTTTCTCCGCGCCAACTGGCGCTATGAGGTCAATCAGACCGCGCAGTTCATGCCGCCTACGCTTTTTCTGATGATACTTATAGTTCTCGACAACCTCGACTTCTACGCCTTCAACGATATGAAGTTCGGCGCGGCGACACAGCTGCTGCACCGCATAGTCGGTATGCTCGAATATGATGTGCGGATATTGCTGATGTCGTTTCTTATATCCATCGTTGCGGACAGGCTGAGCCCGCGCAAGAACACGAAATTCTGGACGGTCTTCCCTGCCATATGCAATGTCTTCGTGCTGCTGCCCTGCCTTTTCACAGACTGGTTCTTTATGTACGACGAGACCGGAAATATAATCCGCGGACCGCTCCATTACGAGCCGCATTTCCTTTCGGCGCTCTACCTTTTATTCCTGTTCGCGCTCGCCTTTATGGCGAGATCACGCGGCCGCACCACCGAAACGGGCATTCTCTTCATCACCGGAACGTCCGTTACCGTCGCCGTGCTGGTGGAAATGGCATTCAAGCTTCGCGGCATACTGCTGTCCGTCATCGCGCTCTCGATAATGGGCTATTACATTTACGTCCACATCGAGCATTTCAGATACGACAACCTGACCGGTGTGCTGAACCGCGAAGCATTCAACGTCGATATCGAGCGCTACGGCATCAACAGGGTCTCCCATGTCTTGAGCATCGACCTCAACGGTCTCAAGGTCATCAACGACACAATGGGTCACGAGGAGGGTGACAAGGCGCTGAAGACCGTAGCCGGTGCGATCTCGGACAAGCTGCTCCCGAACTGCAGGTTATACCGCATCGGCGGCGACGAGTTCGCGGCAGTGTGTATGTCAAAGACCACCGAGGAGGTCGAGCGTATGATCGAAAATATGTACGCGGCGGTGGAGGTCACCGGATATTCCTGCGCGGTGGGCTATGCGGAGTGGCAGAACGACAAGACGTTTATGGAGGTCTATAAGATCGCCGACGACGCTATGTACACAAAAAAGCGCAGTATGAAAGAGATAACGGCATCACCCATGCGCGTGAAATAATGAACAGTGAACAGTGAACAGTGAACAGTTGTGGAGCGGCTTCGCCGCATATCTGAATCGTGACGAGACCCGAAGGTTTCTAAACAGACTTTTGAGTCTCGTCACGATTCAAATAAGCGCGCAGCGCAACCACAACTGTTCACTGTTGATTATTCACTGTTTTCACCCGTTGTTCGTGAAATACGGCGAGCCTGCCATACCCGCGACACGGTATTTCAGAATGCTTTGGTTTATCAGCTCCGCCTTTTTCGCTTCGTCCTTGCTGACAAGTACGCGGAGCATTTCTTCTTTGAGCATATTCACGTTCGCGCTCATCGTAACCACCGTGCGGGCGAGATTTTTCATTATCTCGGCGGCATTCCTCGGTTCCTCCGAAATGAACGCCTCAAAGTCTCCCGCGTTTATCCCGAGCAGCATTATATCCGTTTCCGCGACGACCGAAAACGGGCTCGGCTTTCCGGTGAGCAGCCCCGTTTCACCGAAGCACCGCCCGTCGGAGAGCACTCCCACAAAGTATTCGGTATCCTTACCGTGGTCGATATACACTGCGGCCTGTCCCGAGACTATCTTGTACATCTGCTTGTTCACCGTGCCCTCGACGATAATGATCTCGTTCTCATGGAATGTAAGTATATTCGATCTGTCCATAATTATCAGCTCCTCCGAAAAAATACGGCTTAAAATAATATTTGCTTCCGCTTAAGCTGTGAACAGCTGTCAGCCGCAAACCGCAAAACACTGTTACACAGCCTACTGTTCATTATAACACAATAATTCCCATTCCGCAACCGGAGATCCGCCATTTCGGTCATTATGCACAATTTCCGTCGTAATTTTTCTACATTGTTGCAAATTCGCCGCGAATGTGCTATAATGGGGCAGCGGGGTGATGACGGGATTGAAAAACGTGAAAAAATTTATACCGGCCGTGATAGTGATAATTGCCGCTTTGGCAGCGGGCTCACTGTATCTTGCTTTTGCGGGGAACTCCGATAACTCGAACACCGCGGTGATAACGCTCGACGGGAATGTTATACGCGAGATAGACCTGCTCACCGCGCCCGACGAGACATTCACCGTCGAAAGCGAACGCGGTTCGAACGTCATACGCGTCGAGAACGGCACTATCCGCGTGACGGAGGCCTCCTGCCCCGACAAGATATGCGTCAGCCACGGCGAGCTTGTCTCCGAACAGCTCCCTATCGTCTGCCTGCCGAACAGGCTTGTTATAGCATTAAAATGAACGACCCCTCCGCTTTTATGCGAAAGGGACGGTTTTTTATCCTTCTACTATCTTAAGATACGGTATCAGCCGGCCGCCGTACTCCGCAAGCAGCACAGTCTGCGGGTACTCCTTCGACCACCAGAGTTTGGTGCCCTTCGGCAGGACGCTCGCCGACAGCGGCCGCATTTTGCTGATATAGCGCTCGTCGGTCTGCATATATACCACGCCCGGAGAATACACCGACTTGGTGAATGTCGTTCCCTTCCACGACGGCTCGTTCTCGATGTTCGCGAAATATACGCCGCCGTCATAAGTTATAAAATCGCTGTACAGTGCGGGAATGGGCTGCTCCGCTTCTTCTTCCGCAGTCACTTCCTCAATGTATTCCTCATACATATCGTCTGTGGGAGCTGCCGTCTCGGGGAGCATATCTATCCCGACGACCGTAACGTCGAGCCAGCAGTACAGCATATTGCCGACCCACTCAAGCCAATCGGTATCGCTGTATACGCCGTCTGTCGGATGTTCGTCCTCGTATCGTGCTTCACGGTGAGAGGTTATCTTTTCCTCCATCAGCGCAAGCAGCTCTTTTTCGGTGATACCGTCACGGAAAGCGTACTTCCCCGTCTTTTCGTTCAGCTTGTTATAGCCGCCGAACAGTCCGTATGTGATCTCCTTTTCGTCGCGGTTTATGACATACATCTTTGCGTCGTCGTCAAGAAAATACCCGTAGTCTTCCTCGTCTAAAAGCACCTTTGTGTCGAGCCTGTACGCGTCAGACATCATATCGAGCTTCAAGCGTTCTTTTCGCAGCACGAGCAGGCTGTTGAACAGGTCGAAGCGGTTAAGCGCAGCGAGCTTGACCTTCTGCTCATACGACGCGGAGCTGTTTATCTTGCTTGCGGTAAGTGCGCTGAGATACGGTATCCGCAGCTTATAGGTGTATTTACCGTCCACCTTTATACTGCGCGCGACACCCGCCTTGACAACGAGCCTGTCGCCCGTTTCGAGCTGCTCGGCCACCGCGAGGGGAACTTCAAGATAATAATAGTCGTTGTCGTTTATGTAGGCTTTGGCTTTCTTCTCGCTTACATAGCTGTCGATGCTGTAATTGCCGCTGTAGGGCTCCGCTATTATCTCGTTTCGCAGGAGCTTCAGCTGCACTGTCTGCCCGAAGCGCACCGCGTCGCTGTACTTGCTCGGGTAGGAATTACCGTCCCAATAGCCGTTCGCGTCGAACCAGCTGTATTTGCCGCCGCCTCGTGAGATCTCATACCACCCCGTGACCATTTTACCGGACTTATCGAGATAGCGGTATCTTCCCTTGCTGTCCTTTATCCACTTGTTTTTCAGCTTCACGCCGTCTTTGTAGCAGTATCTGCCCCGGCTCGTTTTCGCCCAGCCGGTGAATTTGCCCTTGACCTCGCCGTTGTCGGAATAGCGGTACAGTGTCCCGTCAACGGTTTTGAGCTTGTCCGCAAAGGACGTTATCCCTGTGCAGGTCATAGCTGAAATCGCGGCGAGGGCTGCGGCTGTGAGTTTTAATGCTTTCTTCATCTTGATATTCCTCCTGTCATTTCTTTTTTTCAAAAACTATTATGCTATTATGTTCAAGAGATTCCCGATATTTTTTTAATTTCTCGCTTTCGGAGCTTCCCTGCACTATCACCGCGTTTATCTCATAGTCAACATATACTCTGTTTATGCCGAATTCCGTCATATTTGCCGCAAGATACTCATACACCTTCACAAGCTCGTC
>JAFTAG010000180.1 GCA_017458655.1 Ruminiclostridium sp.
CAGGCGTGCCGACATAAAGTCGGCAGATTGTACAAATTTTTCGCAGGCATACTGTCGTATGTCAAGGAAAATTTGTGCAATATGACGGCTTTAGGGCGGTGCGAATGGGCGGCAAGAGGTTTTTAGAGGTGCCCATAATATAACCGCTATCGGCAATTTGGGAAATTCTTGTTTATCTTAAATTGTGAACAGTGATATTATAACACATTAAGAAAATAATGTCAATACGGAAAACGGCGGCAAAACGGCGCCCTCCGACAACAAAATACGGCTTGCAGTCACCATTCTGCAAGCCTTTGCGTTCATACACACTCAAACGTCCGTGCCGTCAGCCCATAAAGCTTCCGTAGATTATGCCGACGATCATTACTGCCGCCACGACAAGCGCTATTATGCGGTAAACGACCTTTAAACCTTCACGATCCTTGTTTCTCATAGCTTATGATCCCTGTATCAATTGCTCGGTATGAAATAATATATCTTTTCGTCCGAGTAGGAGTAATCGAGCTGGTCTCGCGCGATCTCCTCGACATATCCCATTTTATATTCCTCGCTCGTATATCTTTCGAGCATCTCGTTCTCCGTTTTCAGCTCGTACAGCCTATCCGAAAGTCTTTCGTATTCCGCGGACTTCTGCGCTATCTCGACCTGCATCGTGATAAGGCTGAAAACCGCATAAGCAAGAGCCACGAAAGCGGCGAACGCGAAAATGAACGGAAGCTTAGACGATCTTCCTGACTTTTGCTTTGATAACATTCCCGCGCTCACCGTCCTTTCCGCGTACTTCTCCTATTGTACGATTAGTATTATTATACACCTTTTGACGGCTTCTTTGCAAGCGGATTTTACTATTTTCGGCAATTTTCCTTATTTTTCTTGCAAAAGCAATAAATAAGCGCTTTACTTTTGTGCACAATGCACTAACCGGTTTTGCGATAATACCGGCTATTTTCACGGCAAGACGCCACAAAGCTCCGCAGAGCCGTGAAAAAAGTCTTGCGAGAGGCGGTACCGCGAACCCGACGGTAAGCATATTGGCGGCAAATCCGACAGCCGCGGCGAACACATAATACAGCCGGAACGCGCCCGACCCGTATTCTGCCGACATTATGAACAGTGTCAGCCCCGCGATGAGCGCGAACAATATATCGAGCACGGCGGCGGTGAACCTAAGCCCCGGGAAAGCTAAGCGCACGAAGCGGAAAATGTTGTACAGCACGGCGAGCAGCAGTCCCGCAGCGCCGAATATCCCGCACAGCGCAAGAGTGTCTTGTATCGTTTCAAACATAGGCTCGCCTCACCTGAACAGCCGACTTATGACATTGTCGGGAAGGTGGCGCTTTCCCGTGCGGTAGCTTACCGCGTCGATGCGCCCGTTTGCGCGGAATATCCCGCTTCCGGGGTCGAATTCCTCCGACACGAGCCCGCTTCCTTTTATCACAAGGTCGCCCTGCTCGGTGAATACCGCGATCTTGCTGTCGGTAACGCTTTCCACCGACTTTACGCCCGAGACGAGCAGACTGCCGCGGTCATTGATAGTTACACTGCTGTTCATACATTCTCCTTTTGTGCACGATGTACAGGCCTTCGTATAACTATAATATGTCCGGGCAGTATGTTTTAGAACATCACACGACCTCATACAGGTCGGAAGCGCCGTCCTTGCCGACGACCTCAACGACCCTTACGACACGCACTTTAAGCGGTGTACGCCCCATATTTATCTCGATGATATCGCCCTCTTTGACGTCATAGGACGCGCGGGCGGGCTTTCCGTTGACGCTGACCTTCTCCGCGTCGCAGGCTTCATTTGCCACCGTTCTGCGCTTTATCAGACGAGAAACCTTTAAATACTTATCAAGTCTCATAAATCCTCCATATTATTTTTAATTGTCAATTATTTCGTTACGAAATAAAAACCGGATCCGACAATCATCTTGTCAGATCCGTTTTTATATCGTCAAACCGACAATTACTTAGCAACAGCATCTTTCAGAGATCTGCCTGCCTTGAATGCGGGAACTTTCGTAGCCGGGATCTTGATCTTTTTCTTTGTCTGAGGATTTACGCCCTCACGAGCTGCGCGCTCTCTTGTCTCAAATGTACCGAAGCCAACGAGCTGGATCTTGTCGCCCTTAGCGAGTGTCTCTGTGATCACGTTCACAACTGCGTTGAGTGCCTTTTCGGAATCTTTCTTGCTGAGCTCGGTCTTCTCTGCTATAGCCGAAATCAATTCTGCCTTAGTCATTTTAAACCTCCATAAAAAATGATTAGATAGTATTTTCGGATGAACCTCCGCGTGAGCATCGGAACGATCCGCTTGGTTTTTGCCCCTCTGTGCCGCCGAGAGGTCAATGCGAGCAGGTCTTTGCTTTCTCCCAGAGAGCGTCGAGCTCGTCCGGGCCTGCCTCCGAAAAAGTCTTTCCCTCTTTTTCGAGAAGCGCTTCAACTCCACTAAAACGTATTATAAACTTATTTATTGCATTTGTCAAGGCTTTTTCGCTATCTTTTTTCAAAAATCTCGATAAATTTGTACAAGAGAACAGAATATCGCCCAATTCTTCCTCGATTTTTCTGTCATTTCCGTCATTTAAAGCCTCTTCAAGCTCGCATATCTCGCTCCTCAGGCGGTCGATGACTTCCTTCGTGGTGCGAAAGTCCATACCCGCGTTCGAGGCTCGTTTTCCGACCTTTTCGGCGCGCATGAGGGCGGGGAGCAGTTTCGGGACGCTTCTGAGCCTGTCGGAAGCCTTTTCCTCGTTCTTGGATTCGGATTTGAGCACGTCCCAGTTCTTCAGCACCTGTTCGGGGGTATCGGCCTTGATGTCGCCGAAAACGTGCGGGTGGCGGTAAACGAGCTTCTTGCATATCCCGTCGCAGATATCGTCGAAGTTGAAGCTCTTTTGTTCATCTTCTATCTCACAGTGGAACACCACCTGCAGCAGAAGGTCGCCGAGCTCCTCTTTAAGAAGGTCTTTGCTGCCGCTGTCGATAGCCTCCGCGACCTCGTAAGCCTCCTCGAGCACGTCCATACGGATGCTCTCATGTGTCTGCACCTTGTCCCACGGGCAGCCGTTCTCGCTGCGGAGCACCTTCATAAGCTCCCGCAGGTCGTCGATATCGTATCTTTCCTTGATCTCAAACATATTATTTTACGTCCTTTCGGGTGATAGTGCTACTATTCTATCACATTTCCCGGGAAAATGCAATACTTTTATCAAGCTTTTCTCCTTGATGTGAGCATTTTCAGCGCTGCGGAGCAGTCGGAGCTGTCCGCGATATACAGCATAAGAGCGTACATTATCCCGCCGAGCAGCGCAGATACGAACATCGAGCCGGGATCCCCTATAACGCCGGTAAGTCCGCCCCGGAAAAGGTATATCCCGATCCCGCCGCCTGCCGCCGCAAAAGCCGAGGGCAGGGCATACCTTATATAGGGTATCTGTGCGCCGAGACGCTTTTTGGCGGATCTCACCGCAAATATCAGACATATAATGTTGGACAGCACGGCGGATATCGCGGCACCGGTAATGTTCACTGAGGGAAGTGTTATGAACAGCACGTTGAACATAAGCTTCAGCGCACCGCCTATGAGCGTTATCCTTATGGGAGTCCCGAAGTCGCCGTAAGCAAGGAACACCGTGCATACCGCGCCGAGCAGTCCCGCGGCGAGCCCTCCCGCTCCGAGCACCGCCAGCGGCAGGACGCTCACAGCTACTTCAGTTTCGCGGACGGGGTACAGCAGTTTGAGTATCGGCTCCGCAAGCACCGCCGTAAATACCGTCAGCGGTGCGGTCAGAACGGCTGTGCCTTTTATCGTGAGCCTTATCTCGCGTGATATCGCCGCCTCATCGGTTCTTCCCGCGGCGGCGGCGAGCCTCGGCATGGCACAGCGCCCCACTACGCCCGATACCGCCGTTATCAGCATATACACCGACATTATGATGCCCGCGTAGCAGCCGTACATAAAGTTGCCGACACTGTGAACGCCCGACATAACGACCGGGTCTCCCGCCCACTTGTCGGGGAACAGGTTCACGGACAGGTCTATGCAGTTCGATATCGTGAACATATCGGCGAGCGCGATAAGGTTGGCGGCTGTCGCTCCCAGCGATACGGGGAGCGCTTTTACGACGATCCCGCGGCATATCCGGAACATCTCGTCGGAGGTCATCTTCCCGCCGTGACCGCGAAAACTGTCGCTTTTGTTCCTTGAACGTATCAGTATGAACAGCATTCCCGCAAACTCGCTTATCGTAACACCGAGTATCGCAGCTGCCGCCGCGTATGGCAGGGAAGCCTGCTGCGACCCGAACAGCCTTACGCCGTTTGAATACACATAATAAGACAGTCCCACCCCGAGCAGCGCCTTGACAAACGCCTCGATTACCTGCGATAAAGCGGTCGGGAGCATATCCGACAGCCCCTCGTAATACCCGCGGTAAACGGCCGTTATCGAGCAGAAAAGAGCCGACGGTGCTATCAGAAGCACTCCCGGAAGGCTTTCCGGAGAATTTGCGATATAGCATACGAACGGGACGGCCGCGATACAGATGAGCGCAGTACCCGCTATGCCGACGATCGCCGCCAGCAGCAGTGAGCATTGGCGCGTCTTGCGAACTTTTCCGTGATCGCCCTCCGCGGCGTATGCGGCGACGTTTCTTGTGAGTATGGTGGGAATGCCCGCGCAGACGAACGACAGCACTGGTGTGAACAGGCTGTACGCCGTTGTGAAGTAGCCCATACCCTCGCCGCCGAGGATATTTCCCAGCGGTATTTTGAGCACCGCGCCGAGCGCCTTTGAGATGAACATTGCCGCGAACAGCACGGCTGTGTTGCGAATGAATCCTTTTTGCATAATTACCTCGTTTGTCCGGTTTGTCCTTATAACAATATATATGCTTTTGGGCGGGAATATTCGTATTGTTAAAGAGTTATTTGACAAAAGGCGGCAAAAGTGCCATAATAACAAAAAATGTGTTTCCGGAGTAGGGGAAACACATTGGTGGGTGGTTACGACGCTCCCGAGGCGGTGTTCCGATGGCCTGTTGGCGGAGGATATAAAACCGACGAAAGGAGTGTTGCGCATGGGAGCGATATCCGTGCTGCTTGCTCTTGCGGGCGAGCTGGTACATATTGTGCTTGTGACTGTGCCGCATTTCGAGGCATTGAGATATTTCTCGGCGTGGCTTCGCGCTTGTGTGCAGAGCCGCAAAAAGAAATAACCACCGTACAGACTCGCGATCGACCGGTGGTTTTTCTTTAGACAGATAAATCACTGCTTCGGGAGCAGCCTCACCAATGGGCGCCCCTTGTATCTGCCGATATTATAACACATTTTTCCGCGGATGTCAACCGATGTCCGCGGTTTTTTATCAAAAAACATATTTTCTCTTGACATATTGAGCTTTTTGAGGTAAAATATAACTATATATTGTTTTTTCCGAAAAGGAGCTCCAATAATAAGAGGTTAAAAGTTGTGACAAACAGAAACGGAGAAGTAAAAATGGCTGAACAGAAAAGATTGCTGCTTATATACCCCGACTTTCTCGAGGAAGACAAGTACAGCAAGAACAAGCTCGGCAACTACAGCGAGGGTCTCGCGTCCATATCCGCGGTGGTAAAGGGCGGCGGACACGATGTCAAGCTGTATCACGAGCTGTATATGCCCGAGAAGCAGGAATTCCTCGATAAGGTGAAAAGTTTCGCGCCCGACCTTATAGGCTTCACCGCGAGAACTACCGCGATACCGTTCATAACGGAGATGTGCGGCTGGCTGGACGACAATATGCCGGATATCCCCGTGATGATAGGCGGGTATCACGCTATCCTCGTGCCGGACGAATGCGCGAAGATACGCGGTATCGACATAGTCTGCGAGGGCGAGGGGGAATACCCCATTCTCGAATTTATGGACGGGCTTCGCGACGGGGAATACCGCACCGATATCCTCAGTATGCACTACAACCTGCCGGACGGGACATACAAGAAAAACCCCGTCAGACCGCTTATAGAAGACCTCGATGAGCTGCCGTTCCCGGATTTCGACCTGTTCGATTACGAGAACCTCGACCGCTCGAAGAACTTCACGGCAATGGTGATGCTCTCCCGCGGCTGTCTGTTCAGCTGCACCTACTGCGGCAACTCGCAGTTCCGCAACATCTACCCGAACAAGAAGAAATACTGCCGCTTCCGCAGCCCCGAGAAGTCGATAGAGCTGCTCGAGCTGCTGCTGAAAAAATATCCGTTCATCAAGTTCATAGAGTTCCGTGACGCTATCTTCAATATGTACAAGGAATGGTTCTATGAATTTATGCCGATGTACATCGAGCGCATACACCTGCCGTTCAACTGCAATCTGCGCTTCGACGTGCTCGACGAGGATATGGTGCGTATGCTCAAAGAGGGCGGCTGCTATATGATAGATATAGGCCTCGAGAACGGCAACGAGGAGTTCCGCCGCAAGTACCTGCACCGCAATATGAAGAACGATATGCTGATACAGCAGGCGAAATGGTTCAGAAAGTACAAGATAACCGCGCTGACCTACAACATCGTCGG
>JAFTAG010000181.1 GCA_017458655.1 Ruminiclostridium sp.
AATGAACAGATACATAGTCAACGAACAGAATGTGAAGCTTACCGGACGCGGTATTTACGACGAGGATAACAACTTCTGGTGCGCACTTTCCGGAAGCGGATTTGAATGTCACTTCAAGGGCAGAGAGCTTACGATAAAGCTTGTCGGCGACGGCGCTTCGGAGCTCCCCGCAAACGACGACAACTGGGTAAGATATGCCGTTTATGTCAACGGGATAAGAACTGTGGAAGGGCTTCTCGACCGGGTAACAAAGACCGTTCCCGTGATATGCGGGACAAAAAATTCAAAGGAAGTCGAAGCCGATATAAAATTTATAAAGCTCTCGGAATGCGCCATGTCAACACTCGGGATATGCCCGATAGAATGCGACGGTGTAATCACTCCCGCACCCGCGAAGCCGCTGAAGCTCGAATTTATCGGCGACTCGATAACCTGCGGATACGGC
Source organism: Ruminiclostridium sp. (assembly GCA_017458655.1). GTDB lineage: Bacteria > Bacillota > Clostridia > Oscillospirales > Ruminococcaceae > Ruminiclostridium_E. The sequence goes on from JAFTAG010000181.1 coordinate 446, forward strand.
GTTGACGAATACGACCCGGAGGTGCATTTCAAGACCGCGACAGAAGACTTCACAAAGGCTTATGCCTACAAAACGGCGAAGCTGCTCGACGCGGACATACGCGCTTTCTCGATAAGCGGCTGGGGTATCATCTCGGGATTTACCGAGGACGACACGCCGCACACCGAACAGCTGATACCGCCGTATTACACGAAGGTCGGTTTCTCGTATGAAAAATTCGACGACCGCGATGGGCTTGCACCGCAGGATATCGACCACGATTTCGGAAAGTATGTTCCCGATTTGATAGTTATAAATCTCGGCACAAACGATTCAAGCTACTGCAAAGCGAATGAGGAGCGGCTCGCTCTGTACACCGAAAAATACGCGGGATTTCTCGAGACCGTACACAGCTGCAACCCGTCCGCGAAGCTGCTTTGCTGCCTCGGGATAATGGGTACCGGCAACTGCGCCGCAATGGAAAAGGCAGTCGAGATTTTCAAAGAGCGCAGCGGATATGAGCAGATATACACAATGCGTTTCACGGAGCAGGACGCAAAGCTCGGGTACGGCGCAGACTGGCACCCCTCACCCGCCACACACGATATCGCGGCAAAAGCGCTCTCGGAAAGGATACGTGGGATATTGGAAAAATAATTTATGTTCCCCCATTTAACTCACCATAAAATTATGCGCGCAGCGCAACCACAACTATTCACTATTCATTATTCAGTCTTCACTCTTCACTATCCCACGGGAGAAATAATGAATAGTGAAGAGTGAATGGTGAATAATGAATAGTTGTGGTTGCGGCTTCGCCGCATATCTGAATCGTGCCGAGACCCGGAAACTCCGAATGAAACGGAAATAGATCTTGTCTGTAGTTTACAAACGAAAAAAGGCAGCCTGTTCGACTGCCTTTTAGTTTTATTTACATTACAGGTCGATGCTGAAACCGCCCTTGCCGTTTACGGCATAATATGCTTTTCCATCCTGGGGCTTTACATAGATCTCAACGCTCTTTGCCTTGCCCTTTACGTTCTTCTTGATATCTTCGTTGACTCTTTCCTTGATCTCGTCGATATCATAAGTGTTTCCGTTAAACTCGAGCTTGAAAAGATTTGTTTCCTTTGTTTCGGATTTTGCGGCTGCAGCTTTCTTTGCTGTGGTTTTCTTTGCGGCGGGCTTAGCGGCAGCCTTCTTTGCTGCGGGCTTTGCGGCAGCTTTCTTAGCCGCGGGCTTAGCCGCGGGCTTTGCGGCAGCTTTCTTTGCTGCGGGCTTTTTGACCTCCGCAGGCTTATCGGCCTTTACCTCCGCTGGCTTTGCGGCAGCTTCGGCGGCAGGTTTCTTTGCAGCGGCTGTCTTCTTTGCGGCGGGTTTCGCGGCAGCCTTTTTAACAGCTTTTTCCGCGGGCTTTTTCTCTGCCTTTGCAGCGGGAGCCGCAGGAGCTTCAACTGCCTTTACCGCTTCCTTGATCTCTGTTTTGGGGTCTTTAGCCATTGGGTTATCCTCCTTTGATTTTGCGGTTTGTATTTTTAAAATTTATCCGCATTTACTTCTAAAATATATTATACAAGTTTTAGTTGATAATGTCAATACTTTTTCTGTAATTTTCCTTAAAACAATTGTAAAAGAATTATTTTTTACCTGTTTTGTATCTTGATTTTTCTTATGCGATGATGTATAATTAATATATGGGAGATCACTGTTCACAGCTTAAGCTGCAGACAGCGTACGAGAAATAACAGATCCACAAAAGAAAAAATTTGTAAAGCACACACCGAAAGGAGCTCGGCAAATGGGTAATTACGAAAAGCTCTGGAACTATCTGAGCGAAAATGTTCTCAGCACGGAAACACTTACCTTCGATGAGATCTACAGGATAGCGAAGGTCGATATCGACAGCTCGTTTCTCAACAGGAAGCGTGACTGCGAACGTTACGGGATAACGATAATGAAAATAAATATGAAAGACAGAACGGTGCTGTTTGCAAGAAACGCATCGTCAAGACGCTTCTGAAAATTATCCGGTATCACATATCACGGCAGCGAATTTATCAGAGCGTCTATATCTTCTTTGTCAGCAAGACCCTCCGAAAAAGCGGCAGCTCCGCCGGCCGCAGTACCGAGCAGGAGAGCGTAGTCATAACCCTTATCCGCGCCCGCTAAAAATCCCGCGAGCATCGAGTCACCCGCGCCTACGGTATTCACAGCCGTCCCGATGAACGCGGCGCGAAAATGCTTTTTCCCGTCCTCGTCAAGCAGCAGAGCACCGCCGCTGCCCATTGATACGAGGACATTTTTTGCGCCCATTTTCCGAAGCTCAGACGCGCATTCCGACACGTCATTTATATCGGTAAGCTTCCTCCCGAAAATTCCCGACAGCTCGTCCGTATTCGGTTTGACAACGAACGGACGATACGGCAGGATAGATGTGAGGAGCTCCTTTTCCGCATCCACCGCAAGACGTATATCACGGTCGGAGATACGCCTCGCGATACGCACATAAATATCGCGCGGGAGAGACGCGGGAACGCTTCCCGCAAGCACAACGGTATCGCCGTCCCGCATCTTGTCGGTCTTTGTGAGCAGCTCGTCAAGCGCGTCTTCGTCAATGTCGGGACCGTTCGCGTTCAGGTCGGTATCGACGTCGGAATGGAGCTTCACATTTATTCGCGTCATTCCGCGCGTCAGCCTTACAAAATCGCAGCTGACACCCATTTCACGGACACCCTTTTCAAGCTCGTCACCGGTTCCTCCGGCAATAAATCCGAGCGCCGACGACTTCACTCCGAGCTGCGCGAGAACAGCGGAAACGTTGATGCCCTTTCCGCCGTAATTTATATACTCCCCCGACGAACGGTTCACCTCGCCGGGCTTTATCTGCGCGAACGACATATTGTAATCTATCGCGGGATTGAGCGTTACAGTGTAGATCATAACTTTCTCCTTTTTTTACAAAAAAGTGCGGCGCATTTTACACCGCACTTTGTTTTTATTCTACCGTGGATTTTGTACGTCTGCGTTTTTTGTTTGCCCTTACGAGCAGTACGCATACAAGTGTGACAACGGGTACCGATGCGGCTATAATAGCCCCCGTATGCGGGTTGACATTACCGTTGTAGGGAGTCGGTGTCACCTTCTGCGGGTCGGTCTTTTCGTCAATGAGCTTCGGCTCGTCATAGGTCGTCGCCTCGGTTATGTTTCCGCCGCCGGAGCCGTCGTCATCGGTAACTGTCACCGCGGAAGAACTTGTAACATCCTCGTCATCGACTACGGGGACATAATCACCCACCTCGGCTATAAAGAGATACGGCGAGAAGCTGTCGCTCTCGAACTGCACTCTCTTTACCCCGTTGATATCCTCGATCACCGTGCTGTTTATGTACTCGGGAGTCTCGTCCGAAATATGATAAACACGAATAGTATCGGAATAAGGAAGGAGCTCGTTCGGTACGGGTATCTGGAAGGTCACGCTGCCGCTCGCGAGATAGCCGGGACTGTTCCTGCCGTTCTCGTCGAGAATGCTGATATCGAACGCGTAGTAGATAGATTTTTCGGCATCTATCGAATTGACCGCGGAACGCGCCGCTTCGTAGGATTCGGGAGAATTTGTAAGGCGCAGCGTCGCAGGCCCGAGGAAGTAATTCTTCTGTGTTATTATACGCACCTTTTCGCCGTTTATGTCCTGCAGGTCGCTATCGACCTTGATATAAGAATCGGAGGTGGTGTCGTCGTCGGTGGGAGTTACGGTAGTATCGTCGCTTGAGCTGCTTGTAACGGGAGTCGTGACGGTCGTCACCTCCGTGTCCATAGTCGAGATCCTCGATGTGGTGACAGGCGGCGGAGTCGTGGTCTGCGGAGGATTGTAGGTAGTGACTTCCTGCGACTGTGTCAGCGCGGAGGTCGTGACAACTTTCTGCTTGTAGGAAACGAAGATGCTGACATCTTTCCCCTCGACCGTGTAGTTTGAGCCGTTGGCAAAGGAATTACCGTTTATAGTGACGTAGTTGATATCATAGCCGTCGGGGGCTGTCGCAGTGATAGACAATGTCGCTCCGTTCTCGATTATCGCGGGGGGATTTACCACCTCGCCGGAAAGCTTCTTTATCGAGATGTTGCTGACGCTGGCGTAGAGGTTGTCCGCGGAGAATGTGACATTGTGCACCTCGCCGCTTATGTGGAAGGGTATGTTGTTGCGGTAAGCGAAATTATTGGCGTAGGAGCCCGCATAGCCCCATATCTCGGTATTGGTGTTGAGGAACGCCGTATCGCTTATATTGTCGGTGGTGTATGAGATCATCACGGCCGAAAGCTCGGTGCAGTTGTAGAACGCCTGCCAGCCTATAGCCTGTACACTGGGCGGAATGCTTATGGACGCCAGGTGTGTGCAGTCGGAGAACGCGCGGTTGCCTATGGAAGCCACCTTATCGGGGATAGTGATGCCGGTTATGGAGCTGCAGTTGTGGAAAACGAAATCCTCTATAGTCTGGAGCTCCTTCGGGAGCACCACGGTCACGAGCGAGGTGCAGCCCTCAAACGCGCCCGTTCCGATGCTCTTTACACTGTCGGGTATCTTTATCTCGGAAAGGCTCGTGCAGTTCGTAAAAGCGTACTGGTCGAGCGTGACAAGGCTGTTGGACAGATTGACCTTATCTATCTTCGAGCAGTTCATAAACGCCTCATAGCCTATACGGCGCACGCTGGAGGGTATATTTATCGTAGGCAGCGAGGTGCAGCCGAAGAAGCAGTAATCCGGTATCTCCTCGATGCCGGAGGGGAGGTTCGCGTTCGCAAGCGCGGTACAGCCGCGGAAAGCGCCTTCTCCGATAGTCCTGACCGTTGTGGGCACGGTGACACCGGTTATTGCGGTACCGGCGAACGCGTTCGGAGCGATACCCGTGACCTCGTAGCCGTTATCGCCTATCTTCTGCGGGATAGTCGCTTCGGTCTTGCCGCTGCTGCTCTCAAACCCCACTATGACCGCGGTGAATTTGCCCGAGGAGGCATCAAGTGTGTACCAGAGGTCATCGGAGTGGTATCTGTAGTCCGCCTGTGCCGATGTCACGAGGGAGAGCGATACCGCAGTTCCCGCCGCCATCACTGCCGCAGCGAATACAGCGACGAACCGCAGCAGCAATTTTCTTGTACGAAATAAAATTATTTTGCCGTCCATTCTTATTCCCGCACCGTCCGGGTGCGCCTCCTGATAATTTTTACCTGTTATTTTTAAAAAAATCTATATTTCACCATTATTAAGAATTATTATACAACAAATGTCACGATTTGTCAATATGTTGTATGAACATTTTTAAAAAAATATGAACATTTTTAACGGCAAGCCAAATGCCGTATCGGCTCCGGAACCGGCTTATCAATATTTTGTATCGGAAAGGCCGACCCGTATTTTCCGACCGCGGCGCTCGGAATTATCGCCTCTCCGGAATGTACATCAGCGACAAATCAGTCACTCGCATACCCGAAATATTTGTCATTTGAAACAAAAATCGCGGTATCGCATTGACTATCCGATGCCAAAAGCATATAATTAAAGTATGAATAACGATCTGCGATCCCCCGGATAACTCACTGTAGATCTGTAATAAGGCTCCCGGTCCCCGTCACGATCCAAATAAGCCTCGTAGCCAAATAAAACAACGAACCGGACACCGCAATTATTAATTGCTCTTCGCGTGTTGAGTTATCCGGGCGATCATATAACGATTCGGAGGAAGCTATGAAACAGATAGAAGACAGGATCAACGGACTTGTGAAAAATATGCTCGACGATTACGAGGGCGGCAGGACGATAGACGAGGTGAAAAGCTTCGACCACCCCGACAAGGAGGTCGTCATAGACATAATCTACAGCCTGCGCCGGGTCATCTTCCCGGGGTATTTCCGCAACCGTTCGTACCGCGTATATACCGTCCGCAACAACATCACCATGCTGCTTGAAGACGTGATCTTCAAGCTCATCCGGCAGATATCCATAGTTCTGCGCTACGACGAGGAGCTCAACGACACCGACGAGCTTGCTCTCGCAAAGCGCGCGGAGGATATCACCTTCGCGTTTCTCGAAAAACTGCCGAAAATACGCGAATACATCGAGACCGACGTACAGGCGTCATTCATCGGCGACCCCGCGGCTTACAACAAGGACGAGATAATCTACTCCTACCCCGGGCTTTTCGCTATCCTCGTGAACCGCATAGCCCACGAGCTCTGGCTGCTGAAGGTGCCGCTCATTCCGCGAATAATGACGGAATACGCGCACAGCGAGACCGGTATCGACATACACCCCGGCGCGACTATCGGGAAATACTTCTTTATCGACCACGGCACCGGTATCGTTGTCGGCGAAACGACCGAGATAGGCGATAATGTCAAGATCTATCAGGGCGTAACGCTCGGCGCGCTCTCCACACGCGGCGGTCAGAGTCTGCGCAGCAAAAAGCGCCACCCGACTATCGAGGACAATGTGACGATATACTCCGGAGCCTCCATTCTCGGCGGCAATACCGTCATCGGCAAAGACGCGGTCATAGGCGGCAACGCCTTCATCACCAAGTCCGTTCCCGCGGGGGCGAAGGTGAGCGTAGTAAATCAGGAGCTCAGCTTCAACTTCGGCAGCAGCAGCTCGGGCTCCGCGCCCGTGGCACTGGACGACAGCTGGTTCTATACGATATAAAGGCACGGATAATTATGAATGAAGGACAAATGACAGCCGCCGAGGAGATCACCCGACAGATAGTGCGGAAATTCCGCAAGCCGATCTGGGGGAAATTCCTCGAGGGGATAAAAAACTACGAGCTTATACAAGAGGGCGACAGGATAGCCGTGTGCATCTCGGGGGGCAAAGACTCGATGCTCATGGCTATGTGTATGAAGCAGCTCCAAAAGTACAGCAAGGTGCCGTTCGAGGCGGAATACCTCGTAATGGATCCCGGCTACGCCCCCGAAAACATACAGCGCATACGCGGCAACGCCGAGCTGCTCGACATACCCGTAAAAATCGTGGGAGCGCGCATTTTCGACGCGGTGGAGGTCATCGGTAAGAACCCCTGCTATATGTGTGCCCGAATGCGCCGCGGCTATCTTTACAAGTACGCAAAGGAGCTCGGCTGCGGCAAGATAGCCCTCGGCCACCATTTCGATGATGTTATCGAAACGATACTTATGGGAATGCTCTGCGGCTCGCAGATACAGACGATGATGCCCAAGCTGCACAGCGAACACTTCCCCGGTATGCAGCTGATAAGGCCGATGTATATGGTGCGCGAGGAAGATATAATAAGGTGGCGCGACCTCAACGGCCTGAAATTCCTCAGCTGCGCGTGCAGCGTCACACAGTCGATAGATGTGAACGGCGACGGCGGTTCCAAACGGCAGGAGATAAAGCAGCTCCTGAAACAGCTCCGCGGCCTCGACCCCGCAGTCGATATGCACATTTTCAGAAGCGTCGAGAACGTCAATCTACAGACGCTGATATCGTACCACATCGGTGAAGAATACCACCACTTCCTCGACACCTACGACGAGGGCAGAAACATAAGAGGTACAGTGACATAAGAGCCGCTGTCGCTCGAGACGGAGCTGACGCGCATGAGGATAGGGCTCTGCCCTATCCTCAAACTCCTGACCCGGTTCCTTTGTGCGACAAAGGAACCGAAAGCGTAGTGATAAGATACAAGGACCGGAGGATATAATATGAAAAGGAATGTTAAGAGAAGCAGAATTTTCGCATTGGCGCTTGCTGCATTAATGACGCTTTCGGCCTGCTCGCAGGGCACCCCTGCGCAGACCGCCACTCCCGATACTTCATCGGCAGCACAAAGCGATCCCGCACCTGTCTCCGATACCTCCGAGCCCGCCGTAACCCAAAGCAGTAATGATACCCCTTCCACATCGCAGGATCAGCCCGTCGATACCGCCGAGTCGTCTTATTCGGAGCCGGAGCCCGCTTCCGAAGCGGAAAATACATCTGACGCGCCCGCCGCGGATACGATAACGGAGCCCGTCTCCGAGGATACATCTTCCGCGGCTCCGCAGCAAACGACCGAAGCCGCACCCGCCGCAACGGCCGCGCCGGCTGCCACCACCACGGCTGCGCCTCCCGCCTCTGCGGCTGCACCGGCTACAACCACAACGACCGCCGTCACAGCAGCTCCCGCGACCTCCGCGAACAAGCCCGCCACCGGACTTTCACCCAACGGCGGCTACGAGGGAACCGCCGGGACAGGCACCTATAACTACGGCGAGGCTTTGCAGAAATCTGTCATATTCTACGACCTGCAGCGCTCCGGCGACCTGCCCGACGGGTTCAGGTGCAACTGGCGCGGAGACTCCTGCCTCAAAGACGGACAGGATAACGGCATAGACCTCTCCGGCGGCTTCTATGACGCGGGCGATAATGTAAAGTTCAACCTGCCGATGTCCTACAGTATGGCAGTCCTCGCGTGGTCGGTAGTCGAGGACAGAGCGGCATACGAAAAGAGCGGACAGCTCAGATATATACTCGACATTATCCGCTGGGGCAACGACTATTTTATAAAGTGTCACCCCGAGCCGAACGTGTATTATTATCAGGTCGGCGACGGAAACGCCGATCACGGCTGGTGGGGACCCGCCGAGGTAGTAGATGTGCAGATGATGCGCCCGTCCTATAAGGTGGATCTCAGCAACCCCGGTTCTACCGTCACCGCGGGAACAGCTGCATCGCTGGCGTCCTGCGCGGTAGTGTTCAGGGACAGCGACAAGACGTATTCCGACAAGTGCGTCAAGCACGCCAAGGAGCTTCTCGCCTACGCCGAAAAAGTAAAGTCCGACAGCGGCTATACCGCGGCACAGGGCTTCTATCAGTCATACGGCGGCTTCAATGACGAGATCGCCTTCGCGGCTTTCTGGATATACAAGGCCACCGGTGATGAGGAATACCTCAAAAAGGCGAAGAATTACTTCGGCGAGGGCGATGTGAAATGGACGCTCTGCTGGGACGACAAATCGTGGGGAACTGCCGTTCTGCTCGCGAACGAGACCGGCAGCGCGACTTACCGCGCGGCAGTCGAGAAATACCTCGATTACTGGTGCGACAGCATCTACAAGACGCCCAAGGGCATGGCCTACTGCGACCAGTGGGGACCGCTGCGCTACACGACCACTACGGCATTCACGGCGCTCTCTTACGCTGAGCACGGCAAGCCCACCTCCGATGAAAAGAAGGCTAAATACCGTGCTTTCGCAAAATCGCAGATAGACTACGCTCTCGGGAGCTCCGGGCGCAGCTACGTTGTCGGCTTCGGCGAGAATTACCCGCAGAACCCGCATCACCGCACCGCGCACGGCTCCTACACGAACAACATAAATGACCCGACCAACACCCGCCACGTCCTCTACGGCGCGCTTGTGGGCGGCCCCGACAGAAACGACAGCTACAGCGACGACCGCAATCAGTATCAGCTCACCGAGGTCGCCACCGACTACAACGCGGGCTTTACCGGCGCTCTCGCCAAGCTTTACGCGGAATACGGCGGCAAGACGCTCAAAAACTTCGGTGCCATAGAAACGCCCGACGATGAGCTTTACGCCGACGCGACGGTCAATGTCAACGGCGAGGATTTTGTCGAGATAAAGGCTCTCGTCTATAACAAGACCGCCTTCCCCGCCCGCAATACAAACAATCTGAAGCTCTGCTACTTCTTTGATATCTCCGAGATAATATCGGCGGGCGGAAGCGCCTCCGACCTCACAGTCTCCACCAACTATATGCAGGGCGGCAGCGCCTCCGACGTGCTCTGCTGGAACAAGGACAAGAACCTGTACTATGTGGCGATAGACTTCACCGGCGTGGATATCTACCCCGGCAGTCAGGACGCTTACAAGAAGGAGGTGCAGTTCCGCATACGCACCGCAAAGGGCAAGTGGGACAACTCCAACGACCCGTCGTACATAGATGTTGGCGCGGTGTCAATGGGAACGCTCACAAAGGCGAACAATATGGCGCTCTACGAGGGAACAAAGCTCGTATTCGGCACCGAACCGAATGACAAGAACACCGGCGACGCGATAAAGGACATAAAGCCCGCACAGACAACGTCCCCGAGCGGGAACGGCGGCGGGAACTCCCCGTCAGCACCCGCACAGCCCACAGTTCCCGTATCGGACAAGGGCACGGTCAGCGTGTCTCTCGAGCAGCAGCAGTCAAGCGGCAAGGGCAATACTATCTCGTTCTCGCTGAAAATAAAGAACACGGGCAGCGCCGGTATTGACCTGTCCAAGCTCACCGCGGACTATATGTTCACCAAGGACGGCGGCGACGCGGTATTCGAGTGCGATTACGCCGACATTCAGGGCAGCAGCTACACGGCGGTAACGGACAAGGTAAGCGGAAAATTCAGCACCGCGTCCGGCACCAACACCGATACAAAGTGCACGATCTCGTTCAAGAGCGGCGTTCTTCCCGCGGGCGATACGCTCACCGTAAATATCCGCATACACCGCTCCGACTGGACGGAATACGACCTCGGCAACGATTACTCCGCCGGCAACGCCGACCACATCACAGTCACATATAATGGCAAGAAGCTGTGAGAGGCCGCTGCCGCTCGAGAGGATGAGAGCCGCTGACGCTCGAGACTGCGCTGACGCTCGAGACTGCGCTGACGCGCTTGGGGGAAAGAAAACCTTTCTTGTAAGAAAGGTTTTCTCTCCCCCAAACCCCCTCGTTTTCCAAAAAACTTGACCGGCTCCGCAGTTAAACTTACAGATACTGCGCCTGCTGCGAGATAGTGCTATGTAAAAAACGGTCTCTGCGAGCGGCAGACCCCTTGCTTTTTATTCGCCCCCGCGGGCACGCGCCCGAAGCGATCCGCGTCGAGAGTTTCAGCAAATGGCAGCCACCTGCCCGCTCCACAAGACTTGCTTTTTATTCGCCCCCGAGGCCACAGACTTACGAGTTCGCAGATAGGCAGGGAGTGGTGCGATGTGCTATAATTGTAGGTGCGACGGGGAGGTGCAGTTTCTCTTGCTTCCCACCCTGCCCCGTCGGCGCGCACCGACCAATGCAGGAAGCATTGCTCATTTGCTCAAAGGGCGGCACGGATGCCGCCTTACAAGGCAAATGCTAAGCACTATCGCAATCCGCTTGTCAAGGGGGAGGCTTCGAAAAAATTTTTTACACAAATAACCGAGTAAAAAATTTTTTTGGAGTACCCTTGACAAGCGGATAACGACCGGTCAGCAGGAGAAGACGCTTAACATTCATTGCTTGTCCGACTTATGATTATCATATCCCACAAAGAAAAGGAGACAAAACCAAATGAAGATCTCTGAATTATTCGGCAAAGGACGTGCCGTATTCTCGTTCGAGGTATTCCCGCCGAAAAAGGACAGCGGCGTGGAATCCATAACCGCCGCAGTCGATGAGATAGCCGCGTTAAAGCCTGACTACATCAGCGTAACCTACGGCGCGGGCGGAAATACCGCCAACACCTTCACCCGCGACATTGCCGCTCACATCAAGAATGACTGCAAGATAGAAGCAATGGCGCACATCACCTGTGTCAACAACACGAAAGAGGAAGTCCTCACCGTGCTCGACAGCTTCGCAGAAGCCGGCATCGAGAACATACTCGCGCTGCGCGGCGACATCAACCCGAATGTTCCCCCGAAGACCGACTTCAAGCACGCGAGCGAGATGATAACCTTTATCCGCGAGCAGGGCAAATACGATAATATCGGCATTTCCGGCGCGTGCTACCCCGAGGGGCACACCGAGTCGGAAAGCATTACCGACGATATACTCAACCTGCGCAAAAAGGTTGACGCCGGCGCGGAGGAGCTTATCTCACAGCTTTTCTTCGACAACGCGTTTTTCTACGATTTCCGCGAAAAAGCAAAGATCGCGGGGATAAATATCCCGATATCGGCGGGTATAATGCCGGTTACCAGCAAGTCGCAGATAGAGCGTATGGTGACGATGTGCGGAGCTTCCCTGCCGCAGAAATTCGTTCGTATGGTGACGAAGTATGAACATCGCCCCGAGGCCCTCATCGACGCGGGCATAGCCTACGCCGCCGACCAGATAACCGACCTGCTCGCAAACGGCGTTGACGGCATACACCTTTACACGATGAACAACCCGTACATCGCCCGCAAGATCACCGATATGGTGGGTAAGCTTCTGTGAAAGACGTAAAAAGCGAAGCGCTGCGCTATCTCGGCTACCGCGGGAACCCGCCCGACGACGCTACCGCGGCTCTGCTCGAAAAGGGGTATGACGAGCTCAGACGCACTGCCGAGCCGCGATGTATCTCGGCAGTTTCCGACAAGTCCGACCTTTCCCACATCCTGCTCGGGAGCGACATACAAAAGCACCTTGCGAACAGCGACCGAGTGATAGTTTTTGCGGCAACTCTCGGCAGCACCGCGGACAGGCTGATACGCACGGCGGAAATAACCAATATGGCGTATGCGCTCATTCTCGACGCGCTCGCGAGCGCAATGATCGAGGAATGCTGCGACAACGCCGAGAAAGAGCTGCACGAAAAGATACCGGGCTTTTTCACATGGCGGTTCAGCCCGGGCTACGGTGACTACCCCCTTGATGTGCAGTCGGAAATAATACGCCTTCTGAACGCCGACAAGCGTATCGGGCTCACCGTCACGAGCAGCGATATCCTTATCCCGCGAAAGTCCGTTACCGCGCTGATAGGCGTTTCCGACACCGAGCAGGACAAGGGAAAGCGCGGCTGTGCGACGTGCAAGCTCCGCGAGACGTGCAGCTTCCGTATCGGCGGGACGACCTGCGCGACGTGATTGCCGGCTGCAATAAATCGG
>JAFTAG010000182.1 GCA_017458655.1 Ruminiclostridium sp.
CCATTCGCACCGCCCTAAAGCCGTCATATTGCACAAATTTTCCTTGACATACGACAGTATGCCTGCGAAAAATTTGTACAATCTGCCGACTTTATGTCGGCACGCCTGAACGACAATAGGTTTTTAGAGGAGCCCTTATTTCTTTCTCCCCGCCTACGGCGGGGAGAAAGAAACGTTTATTTTATTACTTCTTCTTTGCGGGCATATGGTACGATCTGTTGAACTCGTCCTTTATCTGCTGGAGGCGTATCTGATCCTCGCCGCGCTGCTTTCTTGCGTCCTCCTGCACCTGACGGGTCTCCTCGATACCGTTCATAATGGTCTTCCATGTGGTCTCGAGCGTATCCGCCTTGATAGAGCTTCCGGAAGCGAGCCGGGCCGTCATTTTCGCCTGCGAAACGGTATTCTGCGCGTTCTTTATCAGCATCTCGTTGGTCTTTTCGTCGAGCGCCGCCATACCCTCCGCCATTACCTTCTGCTGCTTTAACATTATAGCCTGCGCGAGAGCCTGCTTGAACACGGGGAGAGTTACTATGAACGCGGAGTTTATCTTTCTCACGATGTTCATATTGCTGAATTCCATAGTCTTTATCATCGGTATCGACTGGATAGCGACACTTTCCGCGCAGCGCAGATCCTGCGTTCTCTGTTCGAGCAGCATCAGCGCCTGCTCGAGGCTCTGTATCTCGAACTGTATCGACATATCGCCGCTGGCTTCCATATCGGCCTTGCGCTGATCAAGATACTTCTGTATCTCCTGACAGCCCTGCTCACCCGCCAGAATGTACTTCACGAGCTCGTGGTAATAATTCACGTTCGCGTCGAACATCTGATCGAGATTGCGGTTGGAGTTCTTGATATCGGTCTCGTATTTTTTCAGCTCGACATATATCTTATCGACCTCGTCGCCCATTGTATGGTACTTCGCGATGATCTTTTCAAGCTGGTTCTTTGCCTTGTTGAAGATCTTTCCGAGACCCTTGGGCTCCTCCTTTATCTCCTCGATATCGAACTTGTTCATTATGTTGCCGAGCGTTTTGAGCATCGTGCTCGTATCGTTCAGCTGTGCGGTATTCACGCTGCGCAGCACCACATCGGACACCTTCGATATCTCGTCCGCGACCTCCGCGCCGAACGACACTATCGTTTCCATATTGTTCACCTCGATAGTGCTTACGAGCGCATCGACCTCCTTCGAGCCGACGAGCTCGCTGTTCATCTGCTGTCTGTCGGCGACGATGTCGTACTTCGCGACCTCGTCCTTTACCTCGATGACCTGCGAGGGGGCTGCGTCCACCACCGTTGCGGGAGCGGCATCCACCACCTCGGGCTGCTGCTCGGGAGCGTGTGCGACCTTGCTGAAATCAAGTCCCATTGTTCTCATACCTCCGTTTTTTTTAATTAATAATTAATAATGAATAATTAATAATTGTGGTGTCCGCCTTCGGCGGACGGTTTTAAATCGTGACGAAGCGGACAGTCCTGCGATAGAATTGTCTTTTTTTATTTTTTGCCGAAAAGCCCGCCGAAAAACGATTTGTTCGCGGTGCCTTTTATCCTGCTCATATCCGGTACCGTGAGATCGTATTTGTAATCGCCGATCTGGTGCTCCGCGAACGGCACGCTCGCGAACCACTTCTCCGCGCACATATACCCCGTCGGCACAAAGAAAACTATATCGAAGCCGATAAGGCTCAGATAGCTCAGTACTATCGTGTCTTCAAGCGATATCGCGGTCTCCGTTGTGTTCACATACAGTATCTTCGGGTTCTTTTTGGTGAAATCAAAGCTCTGTATCATTCGCACGAACTGCTTGTCAAGCTCGAGACACAGCGCGGTGATAAAGTATTCCCGGCCGTTCTCGTAAGTCCCCTTTATCATTCCGCTGTCGAGCAGCAGCTGGAGCTTATCGAGCATATGATCCTGTATCTCCCCGCGCAGAAAGCCGTATTTGTAGCCCGGGTGCGACTTTATCGCGTCCCGCTGCAGCCTTCGGTTCTTTAAGAACGCCGTGGCGTAGGTGAGCAGCTCGCAGCGCTTGTTTTCGGGAATGAACGGCGCCTGCTTTATCATAAACGTTTCGGGGGTCATAAGCCGCTTTATCAGCTTCCAGTATTCCGCCGTGTCGCCGTTTTTCACGCCCGATACCTTCGCGAATATCGTCGGTATGATGACCGTATCCGTCGCGGTGGAAAATCCCGAGCGATAAACGAGCTCCTGATCCCACAGTATCTCGATCTCCTCGAACATCGTGTCGAGTATCACGGCTTTTGCCTTGCCGTACTGCATATTGCGGTACATTCCGCCGCTTCCGTACATCATCGTGTCGAGCTCACGTTCGGCGTGGTATGCCGCGGTACCGATGCGCACGCTGCTCTCCTCGCACGGGAACTCGGTGATACCGACACTCTCCTCACACAGCACGACGCTCAGCTCGTCGTCGGGAATGTGTATATCCCCCGAGAGGTCGGGCTGCAGTATCAGCACATCGACGGGGCAGGACGCGAGAAAGCTCAGAAACACAGTTTCCTGCTTTGTGAGCTCCTTCCCGAGCAGTATGAACACGCCCATACTGCCGTTCTTGAAGTTTTTCAGCAAGTCGGGATATATCCGCTTAATCCAGCATATCAGATATACACCGAGCGCGGAGAGCTTCCCGAGGCTCGTTTCCGTTACCGCGGCAGCCCGCATGGCATCGGCGAAAGCGTTCGTCACTATCGGCGCGAGCCTCGGGTCGGCGGTGAAGCTCAGATTGCGCGACAGCCCGTGTATCAGCTCGTCGGCATTACGGTAATTCCCGCGCTGCACCGTGCCTATCTCGGCGGTGTCGGGAACGGTGATATGCCCGTTGACGATGTGTACGCCGCGCTTTTCACCGGTAAGTATTGTATAAAGGTCAAACAGCCGCTTTGTGTAGCCGGCCTTGTCGTCAGTACCTTTAATAAGGTAGAAGCAGTTGCGGAACTCGTTTTCCCCCGCCTTGCGCTCTTGGAGGCTCTTCGCGACATTCACGAGCGGCGCATCGTCCGACCACTTGTTTGTGCTGCGCGTTAAAGCGGGAACACGGAGTACGGGCGGTGCCGCGGGTGCCGGAGCGGTCGGTGCCGTCGGCGCTGGTGTGCGCTGCGGGAACGACGGCTGCGGAGCCTGTCTCACTGCGGGCTGCGGAGCCTGCCGCTGCATTCTTGCAGCCTGCTTCTCCTCCTCGCGTATAGCCGCTATCGAGTAATTCTGCGGGAACGGAGTCATTCCCGGTTCTTCGTATTTGTCGGAAAATTTTGAAGCCGGGTCGGTCTTTAAATACCCTTCGTCGCCAGCGTATTGTAAAAATACCGCATCGCAGCCGCAGCCGCAGAGCGCCGTTACAAGCACCAGCTCATAGCGCGAGATGATGCCCTCGTAGAGTATCTTCGGGTACACGCCTGTGCCTATCATTCCCGCGAGCTGCCCGAAACGGTAATACAGCCAGCACATGAACTTGACGTAGGCGCTTTTCTGCATATTCTCGTTCTTGCCCTCAGCCTCGAGAGCGCACAGAGACTCGTACAGCGCGCCGCTTATCCTGCTGTTCTGCGCGGGGGTCAGCCTCGGGAGCCACTTTTTCAGCGCCGAGCTTATGAACGCGGCGTCCTTCTTATAGTCGCTTCCGAGCATTTCGTTATAGTAGGCGAGATTTTCCTGTGTGGGATTTTTTATCCCGCCCTCTATCACCGCGCCGGTGCGCCTTGCCTCGCCGTAATATCTTCGGATGAACTCATCGGTCTTCCCGCCGCAGCCGTTTATCCTGCAAAGATACACACAGGCGCCGTTTCGCCTGTCGGGCGGCAGAAAGAAGTCGTCGAGCGATGTAATCTTTCCTCTTGCGATCATTTTCACTTGCACCTTGCATTGCCGCACGGTGCGGCATAATAATTCCTATTTATTATACACTGTTTTTACAAAAATGTCAATGATTTTAAGATTTTTTTGTGCAG
>JAFTAG010000183.1 GCA_017458655.1 Ruminiclostridium sp.
AATGGCTTTTCGTCGGACTCGCAGATATCCTTCAGATAAACAAGGATATCGGACGTCTTATATACGAAATCGCCCGCGAAGAACAGGATTATTTCCGCGGCCTCGCGCTGCTTTTCGATGCTGTTCACGACGGGCTCGGATTCGGCAACGTTCATTCCGGTCTTTACGAGGCTCGTCTTGAGCGCGTCTGTCATAAAAGCCGCACCGCTGCTTATTATCAGAATATTGCTTGCCATAGTCTATCTGTCTCCTTTAGCGATGATATCCGGAATGCTCTCGCAGTCAAAGCCGAGTATGGCTTTTTTCAGCTCTCCGACGCGCTTCTTTTCCGCTTTGGGAAGACTGTACTCCGAGAGGGTATCTATAATACGCTCCATACTGTCATAGTCGATCTGCTCCGCGAATTCAAGTATCGCCGCGTAAGCCTCCTTAAGCTTTTCCCCGGGAATAAGCGGAAGCTTGTCCGGCGAGCGCTTCGCCGCGGTGTCCGGGGGCGCAAGCCTGTCGGCTAACTGCCGGTAGTCGGCAAGAAGCGCGGATATGCCGCCGCCGAATGTTCCGGCGTCATTTTCCTTTCCGGCTTTTTCGAGCAGTTCGGCGAGCGCGCCGAGCTTCCCGGCGCCGATGACCTTCGCCGAGCTTTTGAGAGCGTGTACCTTAACGGTCGCGCTGTGCAGGTCTCCGCCGCTCCAATAGCCCTCGATCTCGCCGATATTCGACACGGCCGTCTCATAAAACGCCTGTACGGTCGCCATATAAGCGTCGGGCGTGCCGCAGTGCCTTAAGCCGTCCGTGATATCGAGCCCGTCGATCTTATACATATATTCCGGTATCCGTGTTTCCTTCTCATCGTCGCACGACTCGTCCGCGGGCATCAGCTTTTCCTTCGGGATATACCCGATCAGCACGTTTTCAAGGTTTTCGGGATCTATGGGCTTTGTAAGATAATCGTCGAACCCGGCGGCAAGATAGCTTTCCCTCATACCCGACACCGCGTTTGCGGTAAGACATATTATCGGAGTTTCGCGGTTTTTGTTCTTTTCGGAGCTTTTAAGCTCCTTGAGCGTCTCTATGCCGTCTTTCACAGGCATCATATGGTCGAGGAATATCATATCGTATTTCACGAGCGAGGTGCGTATGATACATTCGTCACCGCTCTCTGCCATGTCTATCTGCATTTTCGTCCGTTTGAGCAGGCTTTTGAACACCGTTATGTTCACCGGCGTGTCATCTACTACCAGCACTCTCGCGTCCGGAGCCGTGAATTTCTCCTTGTATATCTTGCGCTCCGCCACCGAGCGTCTGAACGCTGCTTCGTAATCCCCCACCGGCTCCCGCTTAACTACCTTTTGCTTTACCGAGAAGCCGAACACCGAGCCTTTCCCGTATTCGCTCTTTATATCGAGCCTGCTGCCCATAAGCTCGAGAATGCTTTGTGTTATGGTCAGTCCGAGCCCCGTGCCCTCAATGTAACGGTTATCGCGCTCGTTAATGCGCTCGAACGCCGAAAACAGGCGCCCCATATCTTCCTCCCGAATGCCCGTGCCGGTGTCCTCGACGCTTACGTTCAGCATTATGTGTTCGGGGTCGTTTTCCACTTTTTCATAGCCTATCGAGAACGTTACCGTCCCCTGCTTCGTATATTTCACCGCGTTGGTCAGAAGATTTGTCACGACCTGCTTCAGGCGTATCTCGTCGCCGTTCAGCATACGCGGTATGTTCTCGTCGATATTGAGCTCGAGCGTAAGACCCTTTGCGTCTGCGCGGGTCTGCACCATATTCACAAGATCGTTGAGCACGGAGGATATCTCGTAATCCACGGGGATCACGTCGAGCTTTCCGGCCTCTATCTTTGAGAAATCAAGAATGTCGTTGATAAGCCCGAGCAGGGTATTGCCCGAGGCGCGGATATGCTCGGAATAGACGATTATGTCCTCGTTGTCGCATTCTCGCAGCACCATTTCATTCATACCGAGTATGGAGTTCATCGGCGTCCTGATATCGTGCGACATCGTCGAAAGGAAATATGTCTTTGCCTTGTTTGCGTTTTCCGCGTCTCTTGCAGCGGCCGCGAGCTTTGAGTTGAAAATTATCATCGCGGCGAGATCCGACAAAAGCAGTATCAGCAGCCCCGCGAAAACGACGCCGACAAGGAGCCAGTCTATCGTAACGGGTGCAAATCCACTCATCGGCATATACATTATCAGCGTCCAGTTGTCGGTGGACATAACGGGCGTGTATGCGATGATACATTCCTCGCCGCGGGAATTGAGCAGCTTCAGAGAGCCGGAATTGTTTACGAGCTGCTGCTCGAAATTGCCGGCT
>JAFTAG010000002.1 GCA_017458655.1 Ruminiclostridium sp.
GTCACGGGTGTGGTGGCAAGATCGGTCGCCATAAAGAACGCGCCGAGAACCAGTCCCCCCGACATAAGCTGCACGGGAACATCATATCCGCCTATCAGCGATAAAAGAGCCACAGTACCGATAAATGCAGCGGGGGTCACAGGGTCTATGATGCCTCTGATGATAAGATACAGCCCGCCGAGCAGCAGCGCGGCTGTGCAGGTCTCACCGATACAGCCCGCACGCACCCCGAGGAACATATCGAGATACGACGCTACGGCTTCCGGCTCGGCGAGCGGTGTTGCGGAAGATACCGCATCTACAGCGAAAAAGTTGAACGGTGCCGGAGCAGTCCATGCCGTCATTGCTTTTCCGAATGACAGCATAAGTATTATCCTCGCCGTTATGGCGGGATTTGCGAAATTCTGCCCGAGCCCGCCGAAAAACTGCTTTACGACGATTATCGCCGAAAAACAGCCTATCGCCGCCATATATACGGGAATTGTCGGCGGCAGGTTCAGCGCGAGCAGCACGCCCGTTACTACGGCCGAAAGGTCGGAGATCGTCTGCTTACGTTTGGTAATGATATTGAAAAGCAGCTCGGCTATCACGCAGAAAAAGGCGCACGATACGACAAGAACAGCCGCACGATACCCGAACAGGACCGTTCCCGCGATGACCGCCGGGAGCAGCGCGATAAGAACATCCAGCATTATCCTGCGCGTTGTGAGCGCGCATTTTATATGAGGTGAAGGTTCGATAAGCAACTCGGGCATTATATTAGCCTCTCTTGGTATATTTTGAAGCAAGCTCGCGCAGATAAAGCTTTGAGAGCTGGTTTTTTTCGGAAAGCGCTCTTTTTGCGGGACAGACGTACGAGCAGGCGCCGCAGTTCATACACAACTCAACATTCAGCTTTTTGAGCAGCTCCGCGTCCCGCTTGTCATAAGCGTATTCGAGGTCGGTCGGCACAAGTCCCATCGGGCAGGCATTTACGCACCGTCCGCATCTTATGCAGGCCGTCTGTTCATATTTACGGGTATCAGAGAACAGCAGCACCGCGTTTATGGTCTTTATCAACGGCGTATCGAGTTCATACACCGCCGTTCCCATCATCGGCCCGCCGAAAAGTACACGATCGGGCTGCACCCTCACATCGGCAAGAGATATGATATCTCCGAGCAGCGTACCTATGGGTATCAGAAGGTTCTTCGGCTTGTTCACGATATTGCCGTCTATCGTCACACGCCGCTGTATAAGCGGGATCCCCGTTTTAAGGTATTCGGAAATGAACGCCGCGGTGGAGCAGTTCATCACAAGGCAGCCGACCGATGACGGAAGCTTTCCCTTTCCGACGACCCGCCCGGTGGTGTTGTATATCAGCACCTTCTCCGCGCCCTGCGGATATACCGACGGCAATGACATCACAGAGATATCGTCATCATTGGCGGTCAGCTCCGTCATTCTGCTTATCGCGGCGGGCTTGTCGGCTTCTATACCTATTACGGCCCGCTTTATATCAAGATACTCCATTACGCGGCGAATGCCGTCGGCGACCTTATCCCCGTCCTCCATAAACGTTCTGTAGTCGGATGTTATATACGGCTCACATTCGGCTCCGTTCACAACGAGCGTGTCTATATGAACAGTCTCTCTGTCATACGAGAACTTGATGTGTGTGGGAAATCCAGCGCCCCCGAGCCCGACAGAACCGCTTTTTTTAACAGCAGCGATAAAATCCTCACGGCTGCCTATCTCGGGCGGCTTTATATCGTCCGCAAGCTCCCGATTTGGAAAGGTCTTTATGATGACCGCGTCGTGGAGCTTGCCGAATACGTTGATAACTTTTCGTATCTCCGTAACGGTACCGGTAACGCTCGAATGTATCGGAGCCGAAAGCACGGCATCGCTCGTTCCGATGAGCTGACCGGTCTTTACCGTATCGCCCGCCGAGACTATGGGAGTACACGGGACACCGCCGTGCTGCGCCATACTTATCATTACCCTGTCGGGCGTCTTTATCCCGGTGCTGCGCGAATCCGCCGCGGAATTGAAATGCGGGAGCTTTATGGAATTGAGTTTCATTCCGGATCGCCCCCCGTTTCCGCGAGTTTATCGGCAAGCTCGTCGGCGAGCTCCGTTAAGCGCCCGGACGGGCTTTCAAAGTAGCTGTTGCTTACGGAAATGACCCTACCCGCAGCGAGAAAGCCGATACTGTCGCTTACGGCAAGCTCCGCGAGCGATATCTCACTGTTCAGTATAACGACATCGGGCGGGGCTGCGATAAGCTGCATAACGTCATAGCTGTAGCCCGACGCGGTTTCCGCCGCATTTGTCCCGAAAAGCGAAAGCACCGAGCCTTCGAATGTATCGCCGCCCGCAGCGCGGAGCCCCTCGGTAATGTAAACAAAGCGTCCGAGTTCAATACCGCTTTCCGACAGCTTGTTTTTTACTGCGTAGAACGCTTTATTTCCGATCTCCTCGCCGTCGAACATACCCTCGAACATCATTCCGAGAGCGCAGTAAACACGCCCGAATTCGTCAAGAGAACGGGACGCGGGTATATATACCACCTTTATGCCGCTTTCCGAGAGCGAAACGATATCGCGGCTCTGCATACGCGTAGCGGTGAGCACAACGTCCGGGGCGGCCTTCTTAATTCCTTCAAGGTCGGGAGCGGTCGGCCTGCCGTGATCGGCAAGAGCGGCTACCTGCTCCGGATATTCGCAGTAGCTGCCCCTGCCGATAAGCTTATCGCCGAAGCCGAGCTCATATATCATCTCGGCAAGACCGCCCGACAGGCATATCACCTTTTCCGGCGGCGTTCTTATCTCGGTATCGTTGATCACAACGGGATAGCCCTCCGGCAGAGTCTCGCCGCCCTCACCTCCCACGGAAAGGACGGCTTCGCCCAAAGAGGTCACGGACACATCGGTGTCCGTCGTGACATCGGCGGACGAGATATCCTCACAGCCCGAAAGGAGCAGTACGGCTGTAAGCAGCATAGCTGTACATATTTTTTTTAAATGTGAAACTTGTTCAGACATCAAATGACCTTCGATCGTTTCTATATTCGTTCGATATCGAGCCCGAGCTCCATTCTCGCCTCGAGCATATCCACGAGCTGTCTTGCGGTTCGCGGGGAACGTCCGTTCTTTCTGAGCGCATACCTTTCGGCAAGCATAACGAGCCTGTCTTCCGGTATATCGAGCTCCCTGTCCGCGGCGATACGCTTCACGATATCGAGGTACCCCCTCTTATCCGGCATCATAAACGTGATATACAGCCCGAACCTATCTGCGAGCGAAGCCTTTTCGTCCCGCGCATCGGCCTCATTGTGCTCGTCCGAACGCTCCGACGCTGTCTCCTTAATGATGTGCCGCCTGTTCGTGGTAGCGTAGATAACACAGTTGTCCGGCATAACGTTCACGGAGCCTTCAAGCGCCTGTTTCAGCACGCCGTACCCGGGATCGCCCTCCTCGAAATTCACATCGTCGAGAAAAAGAATAAATTTCAGCGGATTTCCGCGAAGCCTGTCGTATATTCCGTACAATTCGGTAAGATCGCTCTTGCGGACAAGGACTATCCGCAGCTCGGGATATTCGTTCACGACCGCCTTGACCGTGCTGGATTTACCCGTTCCCCTGTCGCCGTAAAGCAGGACATTGCTGTATTTGCTGCCGTTGATGAAGCAGAGCGTGTTGTCGATAACGGCTTTTCTCTGCGTATCGTAATTTTTCAGGTCGCAAAGCCTTATCCTGTCGAAATGCTCCACGGGTGTGATATCGCCTTTATCACAGATAAACGCCTTGCTCCGCTCAAACAGTGATGTTCCGTATCTGCGTTTATACTCCGCCACGGTCTCGGCTGTCAGCACCGTATCGCCGTTTTCGTAATACGGGAACACGATGTCCTCGCTTATCGAAAACCGCGTCCGTATGTCCGATATCAGTTCATCGGGCTTCAATGCGGACAGTCGGGATAATATGGCAATATCCCGGGAAATATTGTCATACAGCAGCTTTGAGCCTGTTCGCAGATACTCGTCAAAAATGCTGCCGCCTTTATCGGCCGCGAGCAGGAATATGTACCGCGACAGGCTTTGTCCGCGGGAAAGCAGTATCCCGCATAGCCCGGAATATGCCGAGACCGCGGTATCTCTGTCCTCGGAGCGGATATTCTTTAAACACACCAGCGCCGTGTCATTCTTATACTCACTATTTGCAAGCAAAGACAGCGACAAACATATATCAAGCATCTTGCATTCTCACTTCTTCAAAAATCAATATATAGTATATTATATCACATATTCCACTAAATAGCAATACCCTACAGCCATTTTTACAAAATATTTAATGTGAAAACCCGGGTAACCCACCATATAATTAAGCGCGAAGCGCAACCGCAACTATTCACTATTCATTATTCATTTTTCACTCTTCACCGACACAGGTAGAAATAATGAATAATGAATAGTTACGGTGCGGCTTCACCGCATATCCGAATAATGATGTAGCCCGATCATATCATTATGTTGAGTTATCCGGGTGATCGATCTCCCCCGGTCTTATTGAACTCGGCTTTGAGCTTATCTATCGCCTTTTTCTCGATACGCGACACATACGAGCGTGAGATACCGAGTTTATCCGCGACCTCGCGCTGGGTCAGGGGTCGCGCTGCTCTGCCGTTCACGGAGAGCCCGTACCGCTTCACTATAATATCACGCTCCCTGTCATCGAGGACGCTGTTCACATACTTGTAAAGAGCGTCCGTGTCGAGCTTCAGATCGACCTCATTGTCAATGCAGGTGTCGTCGCTGAAAATATCGGCCATAGTTATCTCGTTGCCGTTCTTGTCGGTATCTATCGGGTCATTGAGATACACCTCCGAGCTGCGGTGCTTGTTCTTTCTGAAATACATCTTTATCTGGTTTTGTATGCAGGTGCTCGCGTATGTCGAAAAGCTTATCTCCTTTGCGGGATCAAATGTCTCCGCAGCTCTGATAAGACCTATCGTTCCTATAGAAACAAGGTCTTCGATATCGCGCGAGTCTCCGAAGTGCTTGTTCACTATGTATGCCACAAGCCGCAGATTATGCTCTATGAGCTTATCCCGAGCCGAACTGTCACCGAGCGCCGCCCTGCGGGTAAGCTCCTCCTCCTCCTTCTTGGTAAGCTGTCTCGGATAAATGACCGCGTCAAGATGCAGCGCAAATATCACAAGATGCCGCATAGCCGTTTCCAGCAATTCACTGAACATATCAGACCGCCTCCGCTTCATAAAAAATAGCTCACCTTTATTCTATGAAAACGGGCTTGAACAGTTTACAAAAATTTCGTCATACTATTGATTATTTCGACGGAATGTGATAAAATAAAGAAAACAGATACTTTTGCGAAAGAAGGTGTACCGTGAATGAATGAGAATCGTGACAGATATAACATCTGGCTGACTATGCTGCTCGGAACGGCAAATCCCAAAATTCACAAGATAAACGAGAGATACGGCTCTCCCAAAAAAGCCTATGAAGCAATAACAAGCGGAGATCAATACACACTTTCGGATAATGAGAGGACTGCGCTCTCCTATGTCACTATCGACAAGGCGGACGATGTTCTCGACAAATGCGCCAAAATGAATGTATCTGTCTGCTCGCTCGGAAGCAAGGAATACCCTAAACTTCTCGCGGAGATCTACGACCCGCCCGCGGTGTTTTTCTACCGCGGAGACCTGTCCTGCCTCGATGTGCTCAGTCTCACATTCGTAGGTGCAAGAGAGGCAAGTCCGTACATAATCAGGCTTTGTTCGCGGATATCCCGTGACATCGGTATGCTCGACATAACACTTGTAAGCGGAATGGCACGCGGCGTAGATCAGGCCGTACACCGCACCTGTGTAGCCAATCATCTGCGTACCGTAGGCGTTCTCGCCTGTGGGATCGACTACGATTATCCTGCGGGAAGCAAGATACTGCGCGAGAAAATGGTAATTAACGGCGGGGCTTATCTTACCGAGCTGATGCCGGGCACTCCTCCCTCAAAAGAATATTTCAATCCGAGAAACCGTATCCTTGCGGGTCTTACGCGGGGAACCGCGGTATTTCAGGCAAGTGTGACCAGCGGCTCGCTCGTGACAGCTTCTTATGCGGCCGATGAAAACAGGGACGTTTTCTGTGTGCCGCCTCCCGATATTTTCGACCCGATGTATGAAGGCGTAAAGAGCTTCATTGACGACGGCGCTATCCCGATATTCAACCACAACGACATTCTTAAAGAATATGTCGGACTATATATTTAATTAATAATGAATAATGAATAATTGTGGAGCGCGCTGTGCGCGCAGATTTAAAATATGCGGCGAAGCCGCCTCCATAACTATTCACTGTTCACTGTTCACTGTTCACTATTATTGAGCATTTCCCCTGTTTCGGGGGAATTTTTTTGTAAAAAACAAAACCGCCTTGACGGGGCACCCGCCGGGCGATCTTGTTTTATCTATTCAGTTTTGTTGCCGTTAAACCTCACGGTCTGCGGCGACAGGCGAATAAATGACCGTTTTACTTCAGGAGACCGGAAGCCTTATAAGACGTATGCAGGAACTGATGCGCCTTATGTCCGCCGATCTCACCGAGGTATTCATATACCGACTTTATATCATCGGTCTCGTGGGATCTTCTTATCTTGTTTTCCTTATCGAGTCCGTAGAGTGCCTTAGCGCGCTCTGCACGGATATCGGTGAAGTTGCGTACATCTGCGGGAACGATGACCTGACCGCCGCCGTTTACACAGCCGCCCGGGCAAGCCATTATCTCGATGAACTGTACATCTATCTCGCCGCTCTTTACCTTTTCGAGCAGCTCTCTTGCGTTTGCAAGACCGGAAGCCACAGCTACCTTGACGGTAACGCCGCCCGCGGTGTATTCCGCAAGCTTGACGCCCTTGACACCGCGAACCTCGGTGAATTCAACGGGGCTGTCGCTGTTCTCGCCGGTGAGCTTCCATACAGCCGTTCTGAGGGCAGCCTCCATAACGCCGCCGGTAGCACCGAATATTACCGCTGCACCGGAGCCGCTGCTCATCGGAACTTCAAATTCTTCATCGGCAAGCTCGTTGAAGCGGATACCCGCTCTGTTTATCATCTTGACGAGCTCTCTTGTTGTGATAACAACGTCAACATCGGGAACGCCCGCCGCGCTCTGGTCGGCTCTGCCGATCTCGAACTTCTTCGCGGTACACGGCATTACGGACACGGAAACGATGTTCTTGGGGTCGATGCCGTTCTTTTCAGCCCAGTATGTCTTTATCATTGCACCGGACATCTGCTGAGGAGACTTGCAGGTGGAGAGGTTCGGGATAAGCTCGGGATAATAAGCCTCGCAGTATCTTATCCAACCGGGCGAGCAGGATGTTATCATCGGAAGAACGCCCTTGTTCTTGATCCTTTCAAGCAGCTCGTTGGACTCTTCCATAATAGTAAGATCCGCGCCGAAGTCGGTATCGAAAACATGATCAAAGCCGAGCTTTCTGAGCGAAGCAGCGAGCTTGCCCTGTACGTTCGTACCCATAGGATAGCCGAAAGCTTCGCCGAGAGATGCACGAACGGCGGGAGCTGTCTGTACTATTACGACCTTCTCGGGGTCGTTGATAGCTGCCCAAACCTTATCGGTATCGTCCTTCTCGGAGAGAGCGCCTGTCGGGCAGACAGCGATACACTGACCGCAGGAAACGCAGGCAGTTTCGGCAAGAGGCATTTCAAACGCGCAGCCGATAGAGGTCTTGAAGCCTCTGTTGTTTGCGCCGATAACGCCTATGCCCTGTGTAACACCGCAGGCTGCAACGCATCTGCGGCAGTTGATGCACTTGTTGTTGTCACGATACATATGAGCGGCGCTGGTATCGATCTCGTAATGATTTCTTGCGCCCTCGAACAGCAGCTCATCATCGACACCGAGCTCACGGCAGAGAGCCTGCAGCTCGCAGTGACCGCTTCTTGCGCAGGAAAGGCACTTACGGTCGTGATTGCTGAGCAGGAGCTGAAGGGTCATCCTTCTGCTCTCGAGCACTGCGGGAGAGTGAGTGAGGATATTCTTGCCCTCATCGAACTTGGATATGGGGTAAACGCAGGCAGCAACAAGGCTTCTGGCACCCGTCATTTCAACAACGCAGATACGGCAGGCGCCTATCTCGTTGATCTCTTTGAGCCAGCAGAGCGTAGGGATCCTTACACCGTTATCGCGACAGGCTTTCAGAATGGTAGTACCCTCTTCAACGGAAACATCTACGCCGTTAATTTTAATATTAACCATTATATTTCTGTTCCTTTCCTGAATTATTCTTTAATGATAGCGCCGAAATTGCAGTTTGACATACAAGCACCGCACTTGATGCACTTTGCCTGGTCTATAACGTGCGGTTCCTTGACCTTGCCCGTGATAGCGTTTACGGGGCAGTTTCTTGCGCACTTTGTGCAGCCCTTGCACTTGTCTGCTACGATCTTGTAGCTGAGCAGCTTGGTGCAAACGCCTGCGGGGCACTTCTTGTCCTTGATATGGGCGATATACTCGTCCTTGAAGTAACGAAGTGTGGAAAGGACGGGGTTCGGCGCAGTCTGGCCGAGACCGCAGAGGGAGTTGTTCTTGATATAGTAGCAGAGCTTCTCCATCTTGTCGAGGTCTTCCATTGTGCCTTCGCCGCTCGTGATCTTTTCGAGCATCTCATAAAGGCGCTTTGTACCGATACGGCAGGGCGTGCACTTACCGCAGGACTCATCTACCGTGAATTCGAGGAAGAACTTGGCGATATCCACCATACAGTTGTCCTCGTCCATAACGATAAGTCCGCCGGAGCCCATCATAGAGCCGATAGCGATAAGGTTATCGTAGTCGATCGGAACATCGAGGTGCTCTGCGGGTATGCAGCCGCCGGAGGGTCCGCCGGTCTGCGCGGCCTTGAACTTCTTGCCGTTCGGGATGCCGCCGCCTATCTCGAATACGATCTCGCGGAGAGTGGTGCCCATAGGTATCTCGACAAGGCCGGTATTATGTATCTTACCGCCGAGTGCGAATACCTTTGTGCCCTTGGACTTCTCGGTACCCATGGAGGCGAACCAGTCGGCGCCCTTGAGGATTATCTGCGGGATATTTGCGTAGGTCTCAACGTTGTTGAGTACGGTGGGCTTCTGGAAAAGACCCTTTTCAGCCGGGAACGGAGGACGGGGTCTCGGCTCACCGCGCTTGCCCTCGATAGAGGTCATAAGAGCGGTCTCTTCGCCGCAGACGAATGCGCCCGCGCCGAGACGGATATCGAGGTTGAAATCAAAGCCCGAACCAAACAGGTTCTTACCGAGCATTCCGCGCTCTCTTGCCTGATCTATGGCTATCTGGAGTCTGTGAACGGCGATAGGATATTCCGCACGGACATATACATAGCCCTGTGTAGCGCCGATAGCATAGCCAGCGATGGACATAGCCTCGATTATAGCGTGCGGGTCGCCTTCAAGAACGGAACGGTCCATAAACGCGCCGGGGTCGCCCTCGTCGGCGTTGCAGCATACATATTTCTGATCCGCGTCCTTAACGAGGTCACGGGCGAGCTGCCACTTTCTGCCGGTGGGGAATCCCGCACCGCCGCGTCCGCGGAGACCGGACTTGAGCACTGTGTCGATAACGTCCTGCGGGGACATTTCCTTTAGGACTTTCTGGATAGCCTTGTAGCCGTCTTTTTCGATATAATCGTCAATGTTTTCGGGATTTATGACACCGCAGTTGCGCAGAGCGACGCGGTTCTGCTTTTTATAGAAATTGGTCTCGTTATAAGCTATGATGCCGTTGGGAGTCTTTGTCTCTTCATAAACGAAATCCTCAACGATGCGGTCATTGATGAGGTGCTCCTCAACGATACGGTCGATATGCTCCTCACTCATCATAGAGTAGAACGTACCCTCGGGATATACTATCATAATGGGGCCGAGAGCGCAAAGACCGAAGCAGCCTGTTCTGACTACTTTGACGTGATCGGCGATACCCTTGCTTTTGATTGCCTCTTCAAGCTTGTCTGCTATCTTCATACTTCCGGAAGACGTACAGCCTGTACCGCCGCAAATTAAAACCTTACGATCCATATTTGAATTTTCCTTTCAATTTATTGACAGTAGTTTATTTTGCGATCAATCCGCATATTTATTGAGAATGCCCTGAAGCTGATCGTTGGTCAGCTTTCCGTAAACATCATCATTTACGGTCATTACGGGTGCAAGTCCGCAGGCGCCTATGCAGCGGCACGCGTCGAGTGAGAACTTTCCGTCGGGAGTGCACTGCCCTTCCTCAATACCGAGTATCTCTTTGAGCTTGCTGAACACATCGCCCGAGCCCTTGACATAGCAGGCTGTACCGAGACATACGGAAATGCGGTACTTGCCCTTGGGGTAGAGCGAGAACTGGGCATAGAACGTGGATACTCCGTAGATCTTTTCCATCGGGATACCCGTTTCTTCGGAAATGATGCTCTGTACCTCGACAGGCAGATATCCGTAGATCTCCTGCGCCTTCTGAAGGATAGGCATCAGCGCTCCTGCCTGGCCTTTGTGCTCATTGATCATACTGCGAAGCGCTTTTTCCTGCTCAGCAGTACCATTAAAAGCAACCTTTACTTTTTGTGTGGAACTCATTTATAGAACCTCCTTTTATTGGATCGCTGCACAGCGTCCTCGCATTATGTGAAAAATATAACACATATATACATACTGATTATATCACAAATCACATCAAAAAGCTACTGCTTTATTTTTACAATTTTCCTCTTTGTTTTTGTGCATTTTTTACAAACATTTGAGTTAGTTTATGCTAACTTTTCTGCGGATCCGCTAATAGCAGCAACCGATTTTTTTACTGTAAAAAATATAACACATTTCTTACAAAAATTGCTTTACATATTGAAAAAAATATGTTATAATATATTAAAATTTCTTGAAACGGAGTGTTCTCTTATGGAATGGTATCAGCGATCAGCATTTTATCACATTTACCCCCTCGGCTACTGCGGCGCTCTCGAACGCAATGACTTCACCTCCGCGCCCGTGAGCCGCATTCTGTCCGTTATCGACAATATCCCCCATATCAGGGAGCTCGGCTGCAACGCCGTATATTTCGGCCCGGTCTTTGAGTCCTCATACCATGGCTACGATACCGTCGATTACACAAAGATCGACAGAAGGCTCGGTACAAACGAGGATTTCAAGAAGGTATGCGACGCCCTGCACAAGAACGGCATACGCGTTATAATAGACGGTGTATTCAACCATGTCGGCCGGGATTTCTGGGCGTTCAGAGATGTCCGCGAAAAGCGCTGGGAGAGCAAGTACAAGGACTGGTTCCACCTGCGCGACGGAAAGTCACCCTATAACGACAACTTCTGGTACGAGGGCTGGGAGGGTCACTTCGACCTTGTAAAGCTCAACCTCTATAACGGCGATGTCAAGCAGTACATAAAGGACTGCATCACCGGCTGGTCAACCGAATTCGGCATTGACGGACTTCGCCTCGATGTGGCGTACTGCCTCGACCTCAACTTCTTAAAAGAGCTCCACGGTCACTGCAAGTGGCTCAGAAACGATTTCTGGCTCATGGGTGAGACTCTCCACGGCGACTACAACCGCTGGATGAACCCCGATATGCTCGACAGCGTAACCAACTACGAGTGTTACAAGGGGCTTTATTCCAGCTTCAACGATATGAATATGTTCGAGATAGCTCATTCCCTCAACCGCCAGTTCGGCAAGGAGAGCTGGTGTCTCTACAGAGGAAGATCCCTCTATTCCTTCGTTGACAACCACGATGTCAGCAGAATAGCTACCATGCTCAAAAAGAAAGAACACCTCGACCCGATATATTCCCTGCTCTACACCATGCCCGGTATCCCCGGTCTCTACTACGGCAGCGAATACGGCTGGGAGGGCGACAAGAAGCAGGGTGACGAGTGCCTTCGCGTTAAATTCGTCTCCGAGCCCGATACCGAGCTTACGAAGCATATCGCGAAGCTCGCAAAATTCCGCACGGAAAGTGAAGCGCTCGCGGTCGGCGATTACAAGCAGCTCGAGCTCCACAACCACAACTACGCGTTCAAGCGCGAGAGCGAGAACGATATAGCAGTCGCAATGATCAACGCGGGCGAGGAATACACGTTCAACGTAAATGTTGAAGGTCAGTTCGAGGATATCCTGTCAGGCGAAATATTTGACCTTACACAGCCCGTCCCCGTTGCCGCGTGCTCGTCGCGTGTATTTAAAAAAGTATGACAGGTGTTCACACCACCAAATAATATGTACAACAGCAGGAGGAAAAGACTATGCCGCATATTGGAATAAAGATGCTCGCGGGAAGAAGCGAGGAACAGAAGAAAAAGGCTGCCGAGGCAGTCAAGAACGCACTTGTTGAAGCCCTCGGAATGGGCAGCGACCACTATGTCACCTGCACGATCGAGGATTTCGACGCAAACGAATGGCAGACGGTATTCAAGCAGGAAGTCACCGACAAGCCCGACAAGGTCTATGTAAAGCCGAAATACGACCCAAAATCGCTTCTGTGACAAAAACCGCCGTACAGTGTATGCTGCACGGCGGTTTTTTATATTATGGTTTTCACCTCGGATATGAATTCCGGCTTTGTTTTGTATGCGAGATAATGCGGTCTGCCGCTGTATTCGAGATAAGTCCCGAAGCGCTCGATGATCACCGGCTCAGTGACCATTCCTAGAACGTCCGCCTCCGGAACAAATCTCGTTTCGGAATTCTCGTCGGACGCCCGCAGCTCCCCGCCCTCATAAGTGCAGATAAAATCAAGTATAAGCTTGGTGGGAACGACCTTCACGCCGTTATAGCCCGGATATGAATTGGTGTTAGAGGAAACGCAGAAAAGCTCCCCGACCTTCACCGAAGCGCCCGTTTCCTCGAATATCTCACGCTGCAGCCCCTCAATGATGTTTTCCCCGTTTTCAACCATACCGCCGGGGTATTCCCACCCGCGCCGTATGTTTTTCACGAGCAGTATCTCACCCTTATCGTTCCTTATCACGCCCGCGGCAGCTACAACATGTGCGGGCAGTACCTTCTCAGCCGTCAATGAACGTCTTCCCTTCTTTTTTCAGTTTAAAGCTGATATTTTTCGGTTTCAGACCGCCCTGAGCAAAATACAGTCTTGCGGTCGTATAACGTGAGAAGAATTGTCCGTCCCTCGTTATGGTGACATCCTTCCCGCCGGTTCCGTTGAATGTGAAATTGCACCAGGCCGAGCCGAGAACGAACAGAGTCACCGGTATCTGCGCGAGCTCGCCGCTGTCGGAGCTTCCGGTCATCGAAACACTGTACAGACCGAACTTGTCGATATCGAGGACAAATACATAGTTTGAGCCCTTGTCCGACTTTATTCCTTCGAGCGGTATCGTGACCTCTCCGTCAAGTCTGAACACCTCCACGTTCTCGCCGAGCTGCTCGTTTTCTTCTTCGGGACGGTTGATGATGTTCACCTTCTCCTCCGTACCGAGCAGTCTGTCCATAGCCCGTGTGGTCATCGCGAAGCGCAGTATATTCTTCGCGTTACGCTGTAATTCGCCTCGGGTGAGACCGCCGCTTTCAAGCATTTTCAGCGTGTTGTCATTGTTGTTTTCACCGTCGGCGCATACCATATAGGTGTCGTTCTGCGCGCGCGCCATCGCGGCGAGATCGGACTTGTCGGGCTTGCAGCCGCGGCGGTTGATGTTCGCCCACCAGTCGGTCATGGTCATTCCGTCGAAGTGCCAGTCGTCACGCAGCAGCATCGTGTCAAGCTCGTAGTTTCCCGCCGTCCATACGCCGTTCAGCGAGCCGTATGTCGTCATTATCGTCTTTGCGCCGCCTTTGCCGACCGCGATACCGAAGCCTTTCAGATATATCTCGCGCAGCGCTCTTTCGGACACTATCGAATCGAGAAAGTGGCGGTTCAGCTCCTGATTGTTGCAGCAGAAATGCTTTATCGTGCCGGTAACGCCCGCAGAGCGAAGTCCGTTAAGCTCCGCGACAGCCATTTCACCGCAAAGGTACGGGTCCTCCGAGAAATACTCGAAGTTGCGGCCGTTGAGCGGGTGGCGGTGGATATTCATTCCGGGACCCAGCAGACAATCCACCTTGTTCGCGGCGATCTCAAGCCCGGCGAGCGAAAACAGCTCAAATATCAGCTCCTTGTTGAAGGTCGAAGCTATCATCGTCCCGTTGGGGAGACTGAACGCCTTTGTCCCGCAGTCAAGGCGCATTCCCGAGGGGCCGTCGGACGTGCAGCAGCTCGGTATGCCGAAGTTTATAAGGCTCTGCGATACGCCCGCGAATGCCGATGTAGTACCGGGCGTGACCTTCGGGCTCCCCATACCCTCGCCGCGTATTATGCAGGCAAGGTCGTTGTCGGAGAGCTGTGCGACAAACTCGTCGAGCGTGTTCTTTCCGCTCTTTACGTCGGCGAGCTTTATGCCCCTGTCGCCGGTCTGCGGTATCTCCGGCGGCAGGTTCTCCTCTATCAGCTTATACGTGTCGAGCTCATTGAGCGGGACGGGCTCGGTTCCCTCTTTATAACCGTCGCCGTCGGCAGCGGGAATTATCCTGTCGAAGGCGGTATGCGGCGCAAGAAGCTGTCTGTGTCCGGAAACGACCGGATCCTCGCCGATAACGAATGAATGGCATTTCCCAGCCGAACGGACATCGCTGCCGCAATAGAATATATACTCTCCCGCTTCAAGAACAAAGCAGCTCTTATGCCCTGTCTTGCCGGAATCATCGTAAGAAGCGAGAGAAGCGCGGTCTATCTCAAACATAAGAGTCTGCTCCTCGCCGGGCGCCAGCTCCTTTGTCTTTTCAAACGCCGCCAATCTGCGTGTGGGAACGCCGAGCCTTCCCTGCGGAGCTTCACAATAGATCTGAACGACTTCCTTCCCGCTGAAAGTGCTGCCTGTATTCTTTACCGTAACAAAGATCGTTTCTATGCTGCCGGTACTTCCCTCATAAACATATGACGCTCTTTTTTCTTCCTCGGCATATTCGCGCGCATCGTCCTCGGACATCGGTATCTCATGCGTCATTGTTGTTTTTCCCGCAAATTCGGGCACGGTGATCTCAAAGTCCGTATAGGACAGCCCGTAGCCGAAAGGATAGCGGACCTTATCTTTCGCGAACGTCTCAAAATAGCGGTAGCCGACATAGATATCCTCGGCATAGACACACTTGTCGGGGTCGCCGAAATTGCGGTCGGACGCATGGTCGGAGACCTTGTACGCTATCGTGTCGGGGAGCTTTCCGCTCGGAGATACTTCACCCGTCAGCACTCTCGCCGTGCCCGTTCCGCCGACCATACCGCCGTGCCATACTATCATAAGGGCATCGGGAGACGTTGCCGCGTCATCGAGGAACGACAAGTCAACTATTCCGCCCACATTCAGCAGCACAGCCATTTTCCCGAAATGCTTTCTGACTGTCCTCAGCATTTCCGTCTCGATATCGGTGAGGTAATACGAGCCTTTTTCGAGCTTCATATCCTGTTCCTCGCCCGCAGTCCTTCCTATGACCACAAGCGCGGTATCGCTTTCGGCGGCGGCCTGCAGCGCGGTATCATCATCGAGCGGCATCTCCTTCTGCGACCACGGCTCACCGCCCCAGCCCTCGCCGAGAGAATACGGGTTCTCATCGTCCCACTTTTTATAGATACCGAGCAGCTTTTCATTGATACACGCGCCCGCTTCGATAAGCCCGTCGGTAATGCCGACGACCTTCGTGACATTCACCATACCGCCGGAGCCGGTACCGCTTTTGTAATAGTGAAGCTGTATCCTGCCGAAAACCGCGGTGCTCGCGTCTTTTTTCAGCGGCAGCGCTCCGTTCTCGTTCTTAAGCAGGATACAACCCTCCGACACGGTCTTTACCGCGGCTTCGATGTACTTGTTCCAATCAAGTGTTTTAGACATAGATTTTTCCTCCGGATATTTTTTATTTAAATGGTTTCTGCGAACGCATAGCAATAAATGTCGGGATATTCAGCTCGTGCAGTCGTCCTTTCCCGTTCGTATCTTCGTAAAGCGAAAGAAGCGTGAATCCCGCTTCAAGCTGACCGTTTATAAGCTCCTCGAGCGTATGTGAGAACTGCATACCCGCGTCCGCTTTTTCAAGCTTTTTCCGATGTTCTTCGTTGGTAAGCGGGTCAAACGGCAGGCTGTTGACTATCGAGGTTTCATCTTCATCAACGATGAAATTGACAAAGTGATCGACCCCCGACAGCAGATACCCGCCCGGCTTAAGGACACGATAGCATTCTTTCCATATCGGCTTGACTTCCTTCACATAGCAGTCCGAAACAGGGTGAAATATAAGGTCGAATTCGTCATTCTGAAACGGCAGCGGTTTTGTCATATCGCCGCGGACTATCCCGATACTGTACCCCTCACGCTCGGCAGCTTGCCTTTCGGACTCTGTCTGATGCGCCGAGAAGTCAAGCACGGTGCATTCGGCTCCGAGCGCCGCAAATACCGGCATCTGCTGACCGCCGCCGCTCGCGAGCCCGAGAACTTTCTTACCGCGCAGCTCTCCGAACCACTCGTGAGGGACTTTCTTAGTCGGTGTCAGCAAAACGTCCCACTTACCGTTCACCGCGTCAAGATATTTCTCGTGAGTAATGGGTCTGCCCCATTCCCAGCCCTGCTCTATCCAACGGTCTATCATTTGTGCGTTGATATCGCTGTAGCTCATTTTCTTCCTCCCGACGACAATATTTTGCCGATATGCGACGCACTGCCCGATACTTCGTCACATAACTTTTTAACAACCTTTCAACGGTCAAAAAGTTGAAAGATTTTTGTTTATTCATACAAAATTGACAATTTCGCATTCATCGCACCGGTTCGCGGAACACCCGTTTTTTTCGGTTTCCGACATTTTATGACACTCATATCCTCATCTTTAAACACCCGTAAAAGCGGCAGTAATGCGGCTTCTGCAAAGCTCCCCCGTTCCGGCCGACATAAAACAACATTTTAACTTTTCTTATTTTTCAAAAACCGCTGAAATGTATTGCCATTTGCCAAAATATATGCTACAATAAACTCACAAAAAACAAAAAAACGGAGGATAACAAAATGACAGACAAGATCAAGGTACTTATCGGCGATGATTCGTCGGAATTCGGACTCACTTGGGCAAGCATGATCAAAAAAGAAGGAATGTTCACGATCGCACGCCGGAAAAACGGAAAGGTCATACTCGATTCGGTGCTGAACGATATGCCCGATTTTCTCATCATCGAAGCGAAAATGCCCGAGCTTGACGCGGCGTCTCTTCTCGAGGAGATAGCTTCCGTCAGGAACGAGCTTCCCGTAACGATCGTCGTGTCGAACATCCACACTCCCGAGCTTGAAAAAGAGGTTATGGACGCGGGCGCGAGCTACTTTATGGTAAAGCCGTTCGCCCCGGAGATACTTTTAAGCAAGATAAGATCTCTTTCAAGCTACAAGCGGATAGTTTCACGCGAGACCGGAAAGGAGGGCGCGAATATCGAGTATGTGGTCACCGATATGATACACCGTATCGGCATCCCGGCTCACATCAAGGGATATCACTACCTCAGGTGCGCTATCATTCTTTCGATAGGCGATTCTGAAATGATTAACAGCGTCACGAAGCTTCTGTACCCGACCGTAGCGCAGAAGTACGGCACCACCGCTTCGCGAGTGGAGCGCGCTATACGCCACGCGATAGAGATAGCTTGGGATCGCGGCGATATAGATGTGCTAAACGAGCTGTTCGGCTATACCATACACACTTCCCGCGGAAAGCCCACCAACTCGGAGTTCATCGCGCTTATCGCGGACAAGCTCAGGCTCCGCTATTTCCCCAATCTTCCGATATGATGACGATGCACTCAACGAAATACCGCACATTCGATGTGCGGTATTTCGTTTTTATCAGAGGTTTATCACATTTGAAAGAGTGATATTGACTTTGGAAAGTATCTCGTCGGGAGTCAGCGGATATTCGAGATATCCTCCCTGCATAAGATCCGCGCCGGCGTGTCTCGCGGCTTCGTACTGACTGCGGTATTCAATGTTCTTGACGCTTGTCTTGATGCCTCTGCTCGACGCGAGCGAGAATGTCGTGCTCAGCAGGACATCGTCGAATTCGCCGCCGGAGTTGGTTACAAAGCTCGAGCTTACCTTTATCATATCTATATAGGAGTTTTTGAGGACGTGAAGCGGCAGATACTCATTGCCGAAGCTGTCTATACATATCGACATACCGAGACGCTTGAGCTTCCCGAG
This sequence comes from Ruminiclostridium sp., assembly GCA_017458655.1. Classification (GTDB taxonomy): domain Bacteria; phylum Bacillota; class Clostridia; order Oscillospirales; family Ruminococcaceae; genus Ruminiclostridium_E. The sequence goes on from JAFTAG010000002.1 coordinate 18,297, forward strand.
CGTAGAAGCGGTATCATTATACGACAGTACATGAGCGCTTTCAGGCACCTCCGCGATAAGCTCCGAGCCGGTCAGCCCGTGATTGGCTATCTCCGCTCTGAACCGCTCGGGGATAGTTCCCGTCTGCATCTCATGTGTGGTAAGGTTCACGCTGACCTTTATATCCTTCCCGGTAGTCTCTCTTATCCTGCGGCAGAATTCACAGGCATTCGGCAGCACCCACAGGTCGATAGAAGTATCGAGACCGACCTTTTCCATCAGACGCATAAAAACCTTCGGGGAGATATTTCCCATTTTTTCGCTCTTCCACCGAAGCAGGGTCTCATAATGGTCAATGACACCGTTTGTGTCGAACACCGGCTGGAAAGCGACCTCGAAGTTTCGCATATCGTCGGCGATAGAGCGCCTCAGCTCGCTCTCGAGATTGAACGCGGCACCCTTTGCGTCAAGAAATTCGCGGTTGTAGAAAGCGAATGTGTTCTTGCCGTATTCGTTTGCGCGGTACAGCGAGAGCGTCGCGGCGCGGTAAAGGTCTTCGCTTGACAGCGTTGAGCTGTTATATACCGCGATACCTATGGCTGCCTCCGCGTACTGCTCGACACCGTCGATAATGAACGGCTCTTTTATGCGTTCAAGTATCCTCTTGGTGATATCCTGCGCTTCATCGGCGGAGCATTCTTTCGCGACGATCATCATAATACTGCCGGAATAGCGGTACAGTCCTTCGCCGCCGATATCGGACGCGGATATGAAGCGAGCGACCTCTTTTAACAGCTTGTCGGTATAACGCTGACCGAACACTTCATTCAGGAAGCGGGTATTTATTATCTGAACAGCCATAACGGCACCGCTGCCGCCTTTCCTGATTATTTCGGAGATGTCTATATCGAGGCGGGCACGGTTCTTGATGCCGAGCATATTGTCAAAGAAAGCGAGGTCGTAGAGCTGGCGGTTCTTTTCTTCTATCTGCTTTTCGGATTCACAGCGGAAGATTATTGAGGAGACCACCTGCGAAATGCTTCTTATCATCTTTCTGTCGTTGTAGTTCCAGACGTGTGGCTTTTCACGAATAAGATACACGATAAGGCCGTTAACGCCGCTGTTGTCGCTCATTTTTGATACAGCAAACGCCGAAAGTCCGAGCTCCGGGTAATGTGAGTCATTCTCGTTCGAGAAATAGTGGTCGATATCGGACATCTGTGTCCTTATCTCGCTATAATGAGCTTTTGCAAATTCATACACATCGGAAAGCGAATTTTCGACAGCCTCGTATCGGCAGAACTCTCTGAACCGGTCGTCCGTACCGAAGCCGAATGCCGCGATACCTTCAATTTTAAGGTAATTGCAGGTCATTTCGAGAACACGCATAAGCGCGTCGCCTGCCTTTTCCTCTTCCATAATGACAGACTGCATACTGTTTATGAGCATCTGCTGCTCAACATTCGCGCCGAGCTGGCGGTTAACGGCGTTGGAGTTCTCGGTCTCATTGTAGAGCGCTATTATGGAATGCGCTATACTTGACAGGCAGTCCGCCATACCTTTGAGGAACGGCTCCGCGGCTCTCACGGCATCATAGTCGTCAGAGCCTATGTACCAATAAGCGCCTATGCGGAAGCTGAAACGAACGGGATATTTCGCGGTGAACGGATATTTAAGTCTGTCGGTCGCGCAGGGCGAGCATATAACCTCGTCATTCTCGTCGAGCAGCGCCGTGAACAGTCTGCTGTCGGCGGTAAATGGCTTCTGCAGGCGCAGCAGGTAGTCCCGACCGCATATTTCGAGCAGTGAAGCGGTATTGTTGTTGAGAACGGATATTTTCTTGCCTTCACGGCTCTCAAACGCGCTGATAACGTTATCGTTCGGAGCGCTTTCTATATAGCCGGAAACATCGAGCAGCACTCCCGAAAAACGGTTATGGGTGTCTGTCCTGCGGCAGCACATATATACCCAGTGTAGCCTGCCCTCGTGTTCTATACGGAAATGTGTATTCAGACGCTGATCGGTACTGTTTGAAAAATCGGCGATAGTATCCATAAATACGGGGAAATCGTCAATATATACGAAATCGGAAAAAAGCATCGGCTTAGGCAAGGTCTCACCGCCGTATTCGCCAACGACTGTCAGGGAAACACTACCGGAAGCGTGTACGTTTATATCCAGACAATTGCTTTTTTTCAGCAAAGTGAACAGATCCGACATTTCAACACCTTCTCGCTGCGGAAGACGGTACAGACGTCTTCCTTCTTAATAATATATTCTGCCAAAGTGCCCGCCGTTATGCGGTTTAAACGGGCATAGCTGCAATTACAGATCTTACTATATATAAATATAACACAATTTTTCAACAAAATCAAGAGTTTTTTGTAAATTTTTACATTATTTTTTAAAAAAAGTAATTCCGTTCGCCGTATTTATCTTATTCTTGCCGCATTCAAAGGATTTGTGAAAATTTTGTGAAATTAAAAAAACATCAAAAAAAACTGTTGACAAACGGTTGAAAATATGTTAGAATTCATTCAATGACTGTGACGAAGATCGTCGGTATGAATGTTTTCAGAAAGCCGCCGGGTGATGCGAGGCGGTATCGGACATACCAAAGACAGCTCCCTTCCGAGTCGGAAATGTAAAAGGGTCACCGAGTAATGTTTCCCGTCCTGCCGCGTTAAGGCATAAGGCTTACAGGAGCCTGAGGTGGCGCAGATGATGCGCAATTTGAGTGGTACCGCGGGTATAAGATCATTCCCGTCTCAAAGAAAAGCTTTGGGACGGTTTTTATTTTTTCCGAAACCGTTCCGTAATCCAAAACCGCTTATGGAGGTAAAACGAAATGAAATTAAGCTTCTCAACTCTCGCCTGTCACGACTTTGAATGGTCGGACATCTATTCAATGGCTAAGGATCTCGGATTTGACGGTATCGAGATACGCGGCCTCGGCAACGACATCTTCTCCGTGAAGGCAAAACCGTTCACAGAAAAGCAGCTCCCACACACGATAGCCAAGCTCAAAAGCCTCGGTCTCGAGATCTCCTGCTTCTCTTCCGGTGCCACACTGCGCTTTAAGGAGAGATCCAAGGAGAACAAGGAAGAAATTATCGAATATATGAAGCTCGCCGGGAAAATGGGCACTTCCTTTGTGCGTATTCTTGCAGATGACGGCCTTGCGCCCTCCGGTCTCGTTGACGATGACTTCATCATATCCGAGCTGAAAGAGCTTGCTCCTATGGCAGAGCTTTATAATGTGACGCTGCTTGTCGAGACAAACGGCGATTACTGCGATACAAAGCGTCTTTGCAAAGTTCTCGAAAGCGTAGGCAGCCGCAAGGTCGGCGCGCTCTGGGATATGCACCACCCGTACAGATTCACCGGCGAGGCTCCGGAAACTACCGTAGCCAACCTCGGCGAGCATATCAAATATACGCACATCAAGGACAGCGTTATGAACAACGGCAAGCTCGAATACAAGCTTATGGGCGAGGGCGATATGCCTATAAAGGATATGCTCGACGCTCTGAAAAGCATTAACTACGGTGGCTTTGTTACGCTTGAATGGGTAAAGCGCTGGTCGAACGAGCTCTGCGATGCCGGCGTCGTAATACCGCATTTTATGAACTATATGAGCCCCTACAGGAGCCGCCACAAGCACGCCCTGCAGGACAATATGAGAAAGACCGGCAAGTATGTATGGCCGAAGGAGCGCATCATCGACTACACCTTCCCGGACGTTCTCGACAGAATGTGTGAGGAATTCCCGAACCAGTACGCTTTCAGATATACCGAGCTCGATTACACAAGAACATACCCCGAATTCCGTGACGATGTTGACAACTTCGCCCGCGCACTTGTTGCAATGGGTGTCAAGAAGGGCGACCATGTGGCTATCTGGGCTACAAACGTTCCCTCGTGGTATATCACTTTCTGGGCAACTACAAAGATCGGCGCCGTGCTCGTCACCGTAAATACGGCTTACAAGATACACGAGACCGAGTATCTGCTCAAACAGTCCGATACCCACACGCTCGTAATGATAGAGAATCACAAGGACTGCGATTACAAGAGCATTATACGCGAGATATGCCCCGAGCTCGATACCTGCGAAAAGGGCAGGCTCAACTCAAAGCGTCTGCCTGTTCTGAAAAATATCATCACCGACGGTTTTGAGATGCCCGGCGCATATACATGGGAGGAAGCCAACGCAAAGGCCGCAGAAGTTCCCTACAGCGACGTTGAGAAGCTTCGCCGCACCGTTGACAAGCATGATGTGGCTAATATGCAGTACACATCGGGCACAACGGGCTTCCCGAAGGGCGTTATGCTCACGCATTACAATGTTGTGAACAACGGTAAGGCTATCGGCGACTGCATGGATCTGTCCACAGCCGACCGTATGATGATACAGGTGCCGATGTTCCATTGCTTCGGCATGGTGCTCGCAATGACAGCTTCCATGACGCACGGCGTTACAATGTCGCCTATCCCCGCGTTCTCGCCGAGAAAGAGCCTCAATTGCATCAACAAGGAAAAGATCACCTGCTTCCACGGCGTTCCGACAATGTTTATCGCTATGCTCGGTCACGAAGACTTCCCCAAGACGGACTTTTCTTATATGCGCACCGGTATTATGGCCGGCTCCCCCTGCCCTATCAAGACTATGCAGGACGTTATAGAGAAAATGCACATGGACGAGATATGTATAACCTACGGACAGACGGAAGCTTCTCCCGCCACTACAATGTCCAAGACTACCGACAGCGTTGAGCAGCGTGTAAATACGGTAGGAGGCCCGATATTCGGCGTAGAATGCAAAATAGTTGACCCCGAGACGAACGAGGATCTGCCCGATGACGTTGACGGCGAGTTCGTAGCAAGAGGCTATAACATAATGAAGGGCTATTACAAGATGCCCGAAGCGACCGCGGCTGCAATAGACAGCGAGGGCTGGCTGCATACCGGCGACCTTGCGAGAAGACGTTCGTCCGACGGTTATTACAAGATCACAGGCCGAATCAAGGATATGATAATCCGCGGCGGTGAGAACATCTACCCGAAGGAGATAGAGGACTTCCTCTATACCCACCCGAAAATCGAGGACGTGCAGGTCATAGGCGTTCCCGACAAGGATTACGGCGAGGAGATAATGGCGTGCATAATCCTCAAAGAGGGCGAGACCTCCGATGAAGAGGAAATGAAGCAGTTTGTGCGCGACCACATGGCAAAGCATAAAGTTCCGCGCTATATCGACTTCGTCAAGGAATTCCCGATGAACGCAGCCGGAAAGATACTTAAATACAAGATGCGCGAAGCTGCTGTCGAAAAGCTCGGCCTGCACAGCGCAAACAAGATAATCACAGCATAATACACAAAGCCGCAGTTCACTTGACACTGCGGCCTTATTCTTACAAAAATGATTGACATTTACCGCCAACCGTGATATAATTAACATATGCGGGTATGGCGGAACTGGCAGACGCGCCGGATTTAGGTTCCGGTGGGCAACCGTGCAGGTTCAACTCCTGTTACCCGCACCAGCCAGCGTGACGCTGGATCCAATCCCGTCTCGGGCGTACAGCCCGGGGCGGATTTTCTTCCTCGCCGTTCAGAGTAAATATCTAAAATGTTTGGCAGCGCCTCAATGAACAGTGAATAATGAATAGTTTATAGTAAAAAAGCGCCACACAGGTGCGCCGTTTCTGTATTATTCATTATTCACTCTTCATTTTTCACTATTCACTAAAAATCGTCCTGCGGTATCCTATACTCTTTTATTTTCAATCTATAGACAAATATTTCTTTACCGCATTTTTAAAAAACTCCCCCGGTACGCGGCCGAGGGAGCATTTTTAATTGTATCAAGCGTGATGAGGATGACCCTTTACAAATTCCAGTGCATTGATGCAGGCTACGCGAACATCTATCGAACGCTGCTGCGCCATTGCGTTGCTTATCTTGGAAAAGAGAGCGCCTTTCTCGGAGCTGACATATTTAGCGGGCAGAGAATTAAGCGCCAGACACATCATATCGTCCATACAATGCTCACAGGTGCAGCACTCGGGGTCTTCCTTCAGCAGCTCCTGAAGAGCTACCTCAACTATACCTTCCATTGAATTCATTACAGCCATAATATGATTCCTTTCTGCATAAAGCCCATGCTGCCGATGTGCATTATACGGCAGATATAAACTATACAAGTATATTATACAATAAAAATCTTATTTTGTCAACAAAATTCGTCAAAAATATAAAATTATTTTTACAACGGCTCATTTAAGCGTCTTTAAAAAGTGTTTTATCTTATTTTTTTTAAATTTATGTTTTATGCTATTGCAAATGTCGTAAAAATTTGCTATAATATAATAAATATGTGTAATAGGCGATTGTAAAAGTTTAAACGTATCTCTCCACCCCACCGGCGGGGAGAGATACAAAAATAAAACTTTTATATCTTAAAAGTGAAATTTAAGAAAACTTTTGTTTCTGTCTCCCCCGCCGGAGGCGGGGGAGACAGAAACGTGAAACTTAATTTTCCGCTTAAGTTGTGAACAGTGATTTTACAATCGGCTAAAATATGTTTAAATTTGTGAGGACAATTATGGATAAGATCAAAAATGCCAAACGTGTTGTAATAAAAGTCGGAACATCAACTCTTTGTTATAAGACCGGCAATCTCAACATCAGACGGGTACGCAAGCTTGTGGAAGTAATGTCCGATCTCAAAAACGAGGGACGCGATATCATACTTGTCACATCTGGTGCGGTAGGTATCGGCGTCGGACGTGCCGGGCTCACCTCACGACCAAAGGACATACCCACAAAGCAGGCGTGCGCGGCGATCGGCCAATGCGAGCTTATGAACATATATGACCGCGAATTCTCCAAATTCAACCACACGGTCGCGCAGCTTCTCGTAACAAGAGACGTTATAAGCAACAAGACCCGCCGCGAGAATGCTTTCAATACCCTGCACCGGCTGCTCGAAATGAATATCGTTCCTATCATCAACGCGAACGATACCGTGTCTATCGAACAGCTCGACTTTGACGAGAACGACACGCTTTCCGCAATGACAGCACAGCTCTGCGAAGCCGACCTGCTTATTATACTTACCGACATTGACGGTCTTTATGACCGTAACCCTTCCGACCCGGAAGCAAAGCATATCCCGGTAGTTACAAAGCTGACCGACGAGATGATAAATGCCGCGAGACAAAAAGGCAGCGAGCTTGCCAGCGGCGGTATGATAACCAAGCTCGAGGCTGCTGCGATCGCCGGAGAGAGCGGAATACCGACGGTCATTTTCAACGGTGACGATCCGGAAAACCTCTACGGGATATTCGACGGAACCGTTAAATGCACACTGTTCGATCTTGAACAAAAGTAAAAAAGGAGTAATAATATGGGATATATAGATGAACTCGGAATTGCCGCAAGAAAAGCCGAAGCGGCCATGACAGAAATAGGCACGACACAGAAGAACGACGCTCTCAGAGCGATAGCCGACAGCCTTCTCAAAAACAAGGATACCATTACTAAAGAAAACAAGCGCGATTTGGAAAATGCCAAAGCGAACGGTATGACAGAGGCATTCATTGACCGTCTGACACTTACCGAAGCGCGTATCGAGGGTATGAGCACCGGAGTATTGCAGGTAATGGAGCTCAAAGACCCGATCAATGAGATCATCGGCGGCGAAACGCTTCCCAACGGACTTATCGTTAAAAAGGTACGCGTTCCGCTCGGCGTTATCGGCATTATATTTGAGTCACGCCCGAATGTTACCGTTGACGCGGCGGCACTTTGCCTCAAATCCGGCAACATCTGCATTCTTCGCGGCGGCAGTGACGCTATCTACTCAAACAAGTGCCTTACAAGCATTATGCGCGAAGCGTTAAAGGGAGCAGGGCTTCCCGAGGACGCCGTTCAGCTCGTTGCTGATACGTCAAGAGCCGTTGCGGGAGATATGATGAAGGCCGACAATTATATCGACGTGCTGATACCGCGCGGCGGCGGCGGACTTATCCGCTCGGTGAAGCAGAATTCCACTATCCCCGTGATACAGACCGGCGAGGGCAACTGCCACGTCTATGTCGATCGTTTCGCCGATATCGAAAAAGCGCTTAATATCACGGATAATGCCAAGACACAGCGTCCGAGCGTCTGCAACGCTATTGAGACTATTCTTGTACACAAGGATGTCGCGGAACAGTTCTACACCGCTCTGAACAAAAAGTGGAACGGAAAAGTAAAGATCTACGGCGACGAGATCTGCGCAAAGTATATGAACATCGACCGTCCCGCTACAGATGAGGACTACGCGACCGAATTCAACGACTATGTTATCGCGGCAAAGACCGTTTCAAGCCTCGATGAAGCTATCGAGCATATCAACAAATACGGGACCAAGCACAGCGAATGCATTGTCACTATAAATCTCGACAACGCTATGAAGTTCCAGAGATGTGTTGATGCCGCTGCCGTATATGTGAACGCGAGCACACGCTTCACCGACGGGTTTGAATTCGGACTCGGCGCAGAGATCGGCATTTCCACACAGAAGCTGCATGCGAGAGGGCCTATGGGACTCCGGGAGCTTACAACATACAAATACCTGATAACCGGCTGCGGCCAGATCAGATAAGGAGATAAGATGTCCTCTAAAAAGAACAGAAACAGGAACAACCGACAGCAGCCGGTTCGTGAGACCGCCGCGGAACAGCTCACCAAACAGCTGAACACCGAAGACGATAACAACGAGCCTTCCGACAGCAGCTCGATACTTGCCGAATACGAAAGAAAAGCGAGCGAGGCCGAGCAGAGAATGGCGGAGAGGCTGAAACGCTCGGAACAGGAGCGCGCCGAAAAGGAAATGCCGCAGCCGTCCGCCGATATGAGCGCTCCCGACACAAAAGAGCCCGGTTCCGATAAAGAAACTGCCGATGGCGAGCCGGAATCCGATGTAAAACAATTCGTTCCGAAAAGCAATACTCCGGATCCGAAGGAAAGCTTCGCCGACGGTTTCAACGAAGCGCTCTCGGAAAATTATAACGAGCTTGACGAGGAGAATACCGAGCCGCAGGAGGAGCAGAGCGAAGAAGAAGCTCCTGCCCGCCCGAACAGGTTCTTTCTCGTTTTTGCGGTGTTTGTCATCATTATGTCGATAATCGGCGTAATCTCGTCGGTGAACTTTCTTTCCGGTGTTATATCGGATATCGCCAACAGAACCGAGCTCAAGAATGAGATAGCGCTGTTCCTGTATCCTATAGTTTCGGTGGATCCGCCCGACTGCAACAGCCCGGACGAGCTCCCCACGACAATTACCGTGGAAGCGGCGATATGGCGTATCATACTCACAGGCGACAATTCCAACTACGAGAAGCTGTACAACACATATATGTATGTGCCCGCGATAGATGTCGAGTTCTCCATTCGCTCCATATTCGGCAGCACAGTCGATATCAAGCACCAGACAGTGGGAACAATGGATATTACGTTCACATATATCGAAGATATGAACTCTTACCTTGTTCCGATAAATCCGCACTATACCGCATATTCCCCGAGAATAACGGACGTTACGAACATCGGCGAGCTCTACACCGTCACGGTGGAATATATCCCGCCGTCCGCGCTTGCCGTAGAGGGTATCGAGTTTGAGGTATCGGCTACCAAAACAATGGTATATACGCTTTCAAAATCGCGCAACAGCACAACTCTTCAGTCTATCAAGAATATCACAAGGATCGAGAATTCCTATGGGTATTGATAAGGAAAATATAGGTGCGGTCATATTCGATCTTGACGGTACGCTGCTCGACACCGAAAAGCTGCTGTTCAGGTATTGGCGTGAGGCCGCGGCGTTTTACGGATATGATATGAGCCCGGAACAGGCGCTCACTCTGCGAAGCCTTACGCACAGGCTCGTGCAGCCTTTGTTCACCGAATGGTTCGGCGAGGGCTGCGATTATATGATGCTTCGGCAGAAGCGTATGGAGCTTATGCAGGCACATATCGACAAATACGGCGTCGAGGTGAAAAAGGGAGCCCGCAAGCTGCTGAAATATCTCGGTGATAACGGATATATGCGCGCTATTGCGACCGCGACCGACACCGAGCGCGCCGGAAGGCTGCTGAAAACCGTCGGACTTGATGGGCTGTTCGACCGCATAGTCTGCGCTTCAATGGTGGAATGGGGCAAGCCGAGACCGGATATCTACATCTACGCCGCCGGACAGCTTGGCCTCGGGGCTGACCGCTGCATCGCCGTAGAGGATTCGCCGAACGGCGTGATATCCGCACATGATGCGGGCTGCTTCACCGTAATGGTGCCGGATATGACACAGCCCGATGAAAAGCTTAACGAATATATTTCCGCTGTATGCGGCGATCTTACCGGGATCATAAAACTACTTGAAGGGAGTCAGAACGAATGAAATTTCTTACACTGAGCGAACTCAACACATCTGTAAAAAACAACGAGCAGGCATTTATCGAGCAGGCGGAGCAAAATTACCGCAATGAGATCAAAAATGTCGCGGATCATATTCTCGACCGCGAGCATCACCTCCCGATTATACTTATTTCGGGGCCGTCAGGCTCGGCAAAGACAACAACGGCTTTGCGGCTCGGAACGCTTCTCGGAAACGCGGGCAAGACGGTACACGCCGTATCTATGGATAACTACTTCCGCCCTGTCGGCGACCCCGGCAACGAGAAAGACGAGGACGGACGTGTTGATCTCGAGAGCCCGAAGCGCCTCGATATGGATCTGCTGAACGAGCAGCTCGAGAAAATGTGGAAATGCGAGGAGGTGACGATGCCCACCTTTGATTTTGCTACACAGACAAGAGGCGTCGGCAAGAAACTCAAACGCGAGCACGGCGAATTCGTTATCCTCGAGGGCATACACGCGCTCAATCCCGAGATAACGGGTAATATCGGCGAGCACGCCACGACCGTTTATGTCAGCGTCAGGACACGTCTCAAACACGACGATAGCAACCTGCTCCACCCGTCAAAGGTCAGACTTATGAGACGGATAGTCCGCGATAAGCTGTTCAGAGGCAGAGGCGTCGCCGAAACGCTGGATTTCTTCAAATGGGTGCAGCGCGGCGAACAGCGCTTCATAATGCCCTTCAAGGAAAAGGCCATGTTCGACATCGACACGTTCATAGCTTACGAACCCGCTGTCTATAAGCCTTTCATACTTGATGAGCTGCTGTCTGTCAAGGATACATATCCCGATTATGAGAATTTCACCGACCTTGAGGAATTCCTCACCGAGATAGAAGGTATGGGCAGAGACGATGTACCGCTCAATTCTCTTGTAAGAGAGTTCGTCGGCGGAAGTCGCTACGAGTATTGATGCTACAAAATTATCGCGCGTTGTGCAATTTTAACAAAAAAAGCGGTTAAAATATAGTATTTTACTAAATTTTATATTAAACTATTGATTTTATCGACAAAAAGGTGTATAATATCTTTAAATACTGTGGTAGTATTATCTTTTGAGTGCGGAAAGGCAGAAATATGGAAACTAATATATTGCTTGAAAGCGGAACCAATGAGCTTGAATTGCTCGAATTCTTTGTAGGCGATGAGGATTACGGCATCAATATCGCCAAGGTCGAGGAAATAATGACTTACCGTGAGGTAACTCCGATGCCTAATGCCCCGGATGAGATCGAGGGCTTGTTTATGCCCCGTGATAAGATCATCACCGTCGTGGATCTTCATAAAGTCCTCGGAAAGAAGCTCCCCGAAGGAAACGACGGCCTTCTTATCCTGTGCGAGTTCAACGGGCTCGATATCGCTTTCCATACCACAAGCGTAAAGGGAATACAGCGTATCAGCTGGAGCAGCATCGAAAAGCCCCCTACAGTCGCAAACAACAGCCAGGCCGGGATCTCCACCGGTATCGCCAAGATCGAAGGCAGGATCATTGTAATTCTCGACTTTGAGAAGATAATCTCCGACCTTAACAGCTCGGCTTCGCTTGATATGTCCGGTATGGATCACGTTGAATCCACACGCGACACAAGGTTCGATACAAAGATAGTTATCGCGGAAGACTCTCCGTTCCTCAACAAGCTCGTTGTAAACGCTATCACAGACGCCGGCTTCCACAATATCGCGTCATTCTCCAACGGTCTCGAAGCATGGAACTATATCTCGTCCTTCAACGACAAGGGCGATGACATACTTGACTATATCGGCCTTATCGTGAGCGATATCGAGATGCCGCAGATGGACGGCCACAGACTTACAAAGCTTGTGAAGTCGGACGAGGTGCTCAAAAAGATACCCGTATTCCTGTTCTCGTCTCTCATAGATGAAACTATGAAGCGCAAGGGGATCAGTGTAGGCGCTGATGAGCAGTTCTCAAAACCGCAGATAGCTTCACTTGTTCAGGCTATCGTCAGACGCGTATCATAATAATTACCGATACGGGCACTTCCCCGCTCTGTGTGGAAGTGCCCTTTTGTATTTTAGAATGTGATCAACCGGATAATTCACCATTTAATTAAGCGCGCAGCGCAACCACAACTATTCATTATTCATTTTTTTCACTATTTACGGGCAGAAATAATGAATGGTGAATAGTGAATAGTTGTGGAGCGGCTTCGCCGCATATCTGAATAAGAACGCAGAAGGATTTTTCAATAAAATTTCGCAAAAAGGTTGCAAAATTGAATATGATGTGATATAATTAATATGTATATTTGTGCGGAATTTTGTATAGTATTGAAGCAGCGGGAACAGATCCGCTTTTATTGCTGTTTTGAAAGGAAATTTTTCATTATGTGCGGAATAGTCGGATATACAGGAAAAAAAGCCTGTGAGGATATCCTTGTAAGCTCACTTAAAAAGCTCGAATACCGCGGTTATGACAGCGCCGGTATAGCCGTTATCGAGGACGGCATAATCAGAACCGTCAAGGCCGCCGGAAGAATAAAGGACGGACTTGAAGCAAAGCTTGCCGATACAGAGCCCTTCAAGGCTGTGACCGGTATAGGCCATACCCGCTGGGCGACCCACGGAGAGCCGAGCGATATCAACAGCCACCCTATCGGCAACAGCCGCGTTTCTATCGTACATAACGGCATTATCGAAAATTACAGGAAGCTCAAAAGCTTTCTTACCGAGAAAGGCTATGTCTTTGAGAGCGAGACCGATACGGAGACTGTCGCAAAGCTGCTCGATTTCTACTATAACGGCGACCCGGTAGATGCGATATCGAAGGCAGTCACCGATATCGAGGGAGCTTACGCGCTCGGCATCGTTTTCAGGGATCACCCCGATATGATATACGCCGTCCGCAAGGACAGCCCGCTTATCGTCGGCATCGGCGAGGGTGAGATGTTCATAGCGTCGGATATGACCGCCCTGCTCGAATACACAAAAAAATATTACCTGCTCGAGACCGGGGAGATAGCTTCGCTGTCAAAAGAGGGTGTGACATTCTGCGACATTCACGGGAACAGCATCACCAAGGAAGTACATACCGCGACGTGGGACTTTTCCGAAGCACAGAAGGGCGGATATGAGCACTTTATGCTCAAGGAGATACACGAACAGCCTGACGCTGTCCGCAAGACCATTTCTCCGCGCATCAAGGACGGTCTTCCCTGCTTTGAGGAATGCGGGCTGACCGATGAGATGCTCCGCAGCTATCACCACATCTACTTCATCGCCTGCGGTTCCGCGATGCACGCGGGCGTTGTGGGAAAATATATCGTCGAGGGGCTTGCGAGAACGCCCGTTATAGTTGATATCGCGTCGGAGTTCAGATACCGCAACCCCCTGCTCGCGAGTGACGACCTCGTCGTAATTATCTCGCAGTCGGGTGAGACAGCCGACACAAAGGCGGCGCTCGAGCTTGCAAACAAGGTCGGCGCAGATACGCTCGCTATCGTGAACGTTGTGGGCTCGTCCATCGCGCGTGAAGCCAAAATGGTGATGTACACATACGCCGGCCCCGAGATATCCGTTGCATCAACAAAGGCATATATGGTGCAGAACGCGTTCATGTATCTGCTCGCGTTCAGAGTCGCGCTCGCAAGAGGACGTATAAGCGAGGAAGAATGCAGAAAGCTGGTTGCGTCGCTTGAAGAGATACCCGGAAAGATCGAGAGGATACTCTCCGACCTTGACCCGTACCGCAAAGCCGCTTCAAAGCTTATGAGCGCGAACAGCCTGCTTTACATCGGACGCGGCCTCGACTATGCGCTCAGTATGGAGGGCTCGCTGAAGCTCAAAGAGATATCGTATATCCATTCCGAGAGCTACGCGGCGGGCGAGCTGAAACACGGTACTATCTCGCTCATCGAGAAGAATATGCCTGTGATCGCCGTTACCACGCAGCGCGAACTGCTCGCAAAGACTATCAGCAATATGCGCGAGGTAAAGACACGCGGAGCCTATGTCATTGACGTATGCCCCGAAGATGTGAGCATTGACGCGGAAAGCGCGGACTTTGTCATCAATATACCCTCTGCCGATGATATAATAATGCCGCTTGTGGCGGTCGTGCCGCTACAGCTCATCGCATATTACACCGCCGTATTACGCGGAAATGATGTAGATAAGCCGAGAAACCTCGCAAAATCGGTTACTGTCGAATAAAACATACAAATTTCATAAAAAGCAAGGATATGAACAATGGATGAGAACAATATCGTTCCGGACAGCTTAGATCCCGTCCTTGACGTCTGGACAAAGCTGTCGGAGACGAAAAAGCCTATAATAATGTACGGAATGGGCGACGGCGCGGAGAAGATACTTGCCGTAATGGAGAATTTCGGCATCGAGCCTGCCGATTTTATGGCAAGCGATGATTTTGTGCGCGGCCACAGCTTCAAAGGCCACAGAGTAAAGAAGCTCTCCGAGATAGAGAAGCTGTACAAGGATTTTATAGTTGTGGTATGCTTCGGAACACAGCTTCCCGAGGTTATGGAGCATATAGAGGAAATAAGCCGTAAATACGAGACCGTTGCGCCGGACGTTCCGGTGGTCGGTGACGGGCTTTTCGACGGGGACTATATTTCGGATCACGAGTTTGAGATTATGTCGCTTAAGAGCATACTCGCGGACGATGAATCCCGTAAATGCCTCGATCTTATAATGAAATACCGCATTTCCGGGAGCATCGATGTTCTTCGGAGCTGCGAGACGCCGAAGGAAGCCATGTTCGATATACTGAATATCGGCACGAATGAGACTTATGTCGATCTCGGCGCATACAGCGGCGATACCGTAGAGGAATTTCTCCGAATCACCGGCAAGCAGTTCAACAAGATATATGCGCTCGAGCCCGACAGACGGAATTTCTCCCGCCTTCGCCGACGGCTGTACTATATCAGCGGCGGACTGCTCGAAGCGAGAAATGAAGCGGCCTGGAGCAGCGATACAACGCTGTATTTCTACAACAAGGCCGGCAGGAGTTCGTCTCTCACCGACAATATCTCCGAACAGACAAAGGGACGCTGCGTCGAAACGCCCGCGAGGAGCGTTGACAGCATTCTTGACGGCAAGCCCGCAACCCTGATAAAGTATGACGTTGAAGGCAGCGAAAGAGAAGCGCTGCTCGGTACGGCACAGACGATACAGACATTCAGACCGCGGCTCATAGTTTCGCTTTACCACAGGGTCGAGGATCTTATCGAGCTTCCCCTGCTTATCCACGATATCAGACCCGATTACAGGCTGTATCTGCGGCATCACCCGTATATCCCCGCTTGGGACACCAATCTTTATTGCATTTAGCATTGAAAAAGGACATTTCAATTACTCTGGAAGGAAAACTAAAAGGAAAATTTAAAAATGAAAAAAGCAGTTATAGTTATGCTGATACTGCTCGTTGTCGGAATTGTCGGTTATTTCGTGTATGGCGAGATAACCGTAAAAGAGATAGTATATGTCAAGGATACTACAAACGACACGGGAGACGGACGATACTCGGTAAAGAGGCTCTACAGCTCGGACGTTGATATTGAGGAATTCAACAAAAAGGTCGAAAACCTCATTATGCTGGAGTTTACCGATGAGGATATCGAAGCGGCGGCACTCAGCGCGGGAATACCGCAGTTTTACCCGGCGTTCCATATACTTACATACAAGCCTACCGGTAAGCAGGACATCATTTTTATGGATCTTAAGGCGGTGCAGGAGATCGCCGCGGGTCAGACAAATGTCGATTACAGTATGGAAGACCTGAAGCTCGAGATATCCACCACGGGAGTTTCCATAACCGAAGCGGAAGCTATCGGCACGGACAGCCTCAATCATACCATAAACGAAGCGATACTCAAAAACGAACAGGGCACCGGAATGATGTTCGGGCTGAATGACTCCGGCACCGCAAAGCTGACGTTTGAAGGCACTACAGGCACCGTTACCCTGCAATATACGTTCGATATAAAGAAAAATACGCTGATCCCCAGAAAAGCCGTTACAGGCTGCCTCGTAATGATAAAAGTGAACATCATCACCAACGCAAAGGGTGAGACGGAAATAACATACGAGTTGGATCCCGCTTCTACCATAGATGAATATAATGAACAGTAATCTTTCGTAATTTTGTTTTTTAATAGTTAAAATAAACAAAAGTTGCACCTTTTATTGCAGGAATACAAAAAATAACTTGCAATTTCCGATGATTCGTGTATAATAATAAGTGAAATATACACATTTTTATCGGAGGTCAACCATGTATAAGGATTATTCAATGGAACAGTTATTGGAACTTCAGAAATGTCTTCAGAAGGAACACGCAGATTTCGCAGCGCAGGGTCTTAAACTCAATATGGCGCGCGGAAAGCCCGCTCCCGATCAGCTCAAGCTCTCGGAAGCCATGCTGCGTGACGACCTTGGCGACTGCCTTGCGGCCGACGGTACCGATTGCCGCAACTACGGCGTGCTCGACGGTCTGCCGGAAGCAAAGGAGCTTCTGCGCCCTATGCTCGGCGTGGCTATGGACGAGATTATCGTAGGCGGAAATTCCAGTCTGCAGCTTATGTATGATACCATAATGATGGCTATGATGCTCGGCGTTCCGGGCGGAAAGAAGCCGTGGAGCAGATACGACCACGTCAAGTTCCTCTGCCCTTCCCCGGGATATGACAGGCATTTCGCTATCTGCCAGAGCCTCGGCATCGAGATGATAACCGTTCCGTATCACGACGACGGCCCGGATATGGATATGGTGGAGAAGCTCGTTTCCGAAGACGAGGAGGTCAAGGGGATCTGGTGCGTTCCGACATATTCCAACCCGACAGGCATTTCTTATTCCGACAAGGTCGTAAAGCGCTTCGCGGCTCTTAAGCCCAAAGCCGACGACTTTCGCATATACTGGGATAACGCATACTGCATACATCATCTTGACGATAAACACGATGTTGTCCTCAATATTCTCGACGAATGCAAGAAGAAAGGCAGCGAGAATATGGTCCTGATGTTCGCGTCAACCTCAAAGGTGACGTTCCCCGGCGCGGGTATCGCTTGCATAGGCGCGAGCAAGGAGAATATCGACTACATCAAGAGCAAGATGACATATCAGACCATTGGCTTCGATAAGCTGAATCAGCTCCGTCACGTCAGATTTTTCAAGGATTTCAACGGTATGGTAAAGCATATGGAGCTTCATCGCGCCATAATTGCACCCAAGTTCGATGTTGTGATAACGACACTCGAAAAAGAGATAGCTCCGCATGCTATCGGCGGCTGGCACGCTCCAAAAGGCGGTTATTTCATCTCGTTCACGGGATTTGACGGCACCGCAAAAAGAACCGTAGAGCTCTGCAAGCAGGCGGGGGTTGTGCTTACCAACGCGGGTGCTACCTATCCCTACGGTAACGACCCTTACGATAACAACATCAGGATCGCGCCTACCTTCCCTACTGTTGAGGAGCTTCAGAAGGCAATGGAGATCTTCTGCTGCAGCGTAAAGCTTGCAACAGTTGAAAAAATGCTTGAAATCTGAGAAAAAATATGCTATAATATTATACAGTGAGATCGGTGTTACGTTTTCACTGTATTTGCGTCTGTAGCTCATTTGGATAGAGCAGCAGCCTCCGACGCTGCGTGCGGTGGGTTCGAATCCCGTCAGGCGCACCAACAGCAAAACCGCATTTCAGCCGCAAACCCGCGCTGTTATGCGGTTTTCTCATTCCTGTGATTTTCTGATTATGATGCTGTAAAGCGGCTTTAAAAGTCCCTGCTTGAACATTTTTTACCGAAATTGAAATTACCGCAACGGTATTTCAACAATTTTGTAGATGTGCATAAATTTTCGCAGCGAATTATGTGCAATCTACCGTTTTTCATATACTCCCACGCGGCAGTCGCTTAATAGAGCAAAATGCTCCAAACCGCTTAACAACACGGTTCGGAGCCGATCTTTATTCTCGCATCATAACGTAGTAGCTGCTTTCTCTGCCGCCATAGCGATAGTCGCCGCTCTTCCACTCAATGATAAGGTATTCCCTGCCGCCGAACTCCTTTATTTCATAGGCGCAGGCATTGCTGTTCCACTTGCGGAGCCAATAGCCGCGCGTCCATGTATGCTTGTCGTCGCCGGTGATGATCTCGTCGGCGTAAACGGCTGTGCAGTGACCGCCCTCGGCGAACTCTATCTCCCTGAAATAAGGGTCGGCAAGGTAGTTCCAAGCACCTGCGGGCGGGTTTTCAAACGGCACGAATTCCTCTTTTTGCAGCTCAACGGGGTCGAAGTAGCAGAACGCCTTCCATTTCCCGATGACACGCTCGTCATTGATAAACGGCTTGTTTATATCGTCCTTGCGCGCTATCAGTTCTTTCGTGTAACGAACGCTGTCGAGCTTGCGAAGCGCTATTGCGGTAGTTTCGCCTGTTTCGGCGCAGTCCATTGATTTGAGATCTACGATCATATACAGATCGTCGCCTCGCTGCTCAAGCCGGTAGTCGTTGGAAAAGCTGCTCTCGCCGTCGCAGAAGATCAGCTTTCCCTTTGTCCAGCCGAAGCACCAGTAAAATTCCCCGTTCGGCAGAAAATACAAATGCCTGTTCCCGTCGCCTATCAGCAGCGTCGGATAATTCTCACCGTCCCCGCACTCACCGAGCACGAGCCATTTGCCGATGACACGCTCGTCGTTCACGAACGGCAGATCGACATTTTCTTTGAGCGGTTTGTAGTTTTGCTCCATAATGATACCTCCGGATAATTTGTCCTTTAATTCCGCGAGATCACGGAGCTGCTGTTCAAGCTCTGCTTTTTTATCCGCAAACATAGCCTCGGTATGTTCGTCCGAGTACAGCATACGACGGATCTCCGCAAGCGAGAATCCGACCGCTTTCAGCTCGGCAATGCGCTCAAATACGGGTATCTGCGACCTGTCGTAGTAGCGGTATTCTGTAAACCTGTCGATGTAAAGCGGCTTTAAAAGCCCCTGCTTGTCGTAATGCCGCAGCACGGATATTTTGGTGCCGCAGGCTTTCGCAAAATCTCCTATTTTCATGATCTCAGCTCCTGTAAATATTCTGTAAGGTACCTTATGTGCATATTATAAGCCTGAAGTCAGGGTGAGAGTCAAGGGTTTTTGAAAAAAAATTTATTGAAATTTTACGCTTCTCATTGAACTGCTCAAAGGTCATGTATATCCCTTTACACCAGCTTCACTACCAATGTCACACAAAAACAGCCGTCCCGTATCTCCGCATAGACCTCTCCGCCCATGAGCGACATCAGCCGCTTGCAGATGAACAAACCCAAACCGTTGCCCTGTATCTTACCGGCATTATTGCCGCGGTGAAAGCTCCCGAAGATCTGCGGGAGCTCCTTTTCTTCAAGAGTGCAGCCTGTATTCGTCACCGTGATCAGCTCGCAGCCGTCCATTTTGCCGAAACCTATCCCGATACGCTTTTGCTTCCACTCGGTATTGTCCGTCGGAGGCTTTCCCGTGCTGAATGAGAACGATGTTCAGCGCCGCCGCAAGTATCAGGAATATCGCAAGCGTCGTGATACACAGCTTTCCGAAAGCCTTCATACGAACTTATACCCCACGCCCCAGACGGTCAGCAGACGCTTCGCGTTTTTGGGATCGTCGCCGAGCTTCTGCCGCAGGCGGTTGATGTGCACATGAAGCGTCTGCGGCTCCGAGTCGCTGTCACTTCCCCAAACGCTCGAAAACAGATACTCCTTTTTAAGCGCCTTGCCCTGATTTTCTATAAGCAGCGCCACATCGGCGGCAACATTGCAAGTATTACCAGCGCCCTGTTCCATAAGCCAATTGTTCAGCTCTCTTTCGCGGTCACACAGCTCCTTGTCGCCTCCGCCGAAATGCCCCATTTTCTTTTCTCCCATGATACCGCCGTCCACGATGTAAAGGATACGGCTGCACTTGGCGGCTACCTTCGGGTCATGCGTCATGCACAGGACAGTCGTTCCGTCACGGTTCAGAGACAAAAGCTCATTCATCACCTCGTCGGAGCTTGAACGGTTCAGCGCTCCCGTGGGTTCATCGGCGAATATCATCTTGGGGGAATTTATCATACTGCGGCAGATGCACGCCCTCTGGAGCTGACCGCCCGACACCTTGTTGATGTCATTGGCTCCCACGTCGTCAATACCGAGCCTGCGCATAAGTGAGCGTCCGCGTTCCTCGGTCTGTTTGCGGCTTTCGGTGTTCTTTTTCGATTTGACCACGGGAAGAATTATGTTATCCAGCACGGAAAGATTTTTCATCATATACATCTGCTGAAAGATAAAGCCCATTTCGTCAAGCCTGAGCCGTGCAAGCTCCTTGTCCGAAAGCTTTGCGGTCTCCTTGCCGTTGAAGATGACCTCGCCCGCTGTAACTCTGTCCATTCCCGAAACGCAGTAGAGAAGCGTGGATTTTCCGGAACCGGACGGTCCCATTACCGCTACCATTTCGCCCTCCGTGATCGTAAGATCTATATTTTTCAGAACATTGTTCTGGGGCTTGTTCACGATGTAGGTCTTGCAAAGTCCTTTTGTCTGTAAAACGGTATTCATAATAAGTTCCTCCTTATTCAATGGAAGCGGTATCGCTTGCCTTTATTGTTTTGGTATAAAGCGCGGTCATAAATGTGCCGATGACCGTGACGCCGATAAGTATCGCGGGGCACACCGCAAATATCTCGACCGCGTCAAAGGCGATATCTGTCGATGAAACGCTGCCGACAGGAACGCTTCCGATCTCCCGATCGTCGTCATCAAAATATTTGCAGCCGAATTCCTTGTCTGAGATAAATCCTGTCCCGTTGATAAGCTCCTTGTGCTTTTCGCCGTTCAGCCTGAAATGCTCCGGCGTCAGATAGAACATCTCCTCCACCCTCACAGCATTCACACCGGGGAGAGCGCTGAGCTTCTTATCAAGCTCCTGACCGAACGGCATAATGATCTTCACATCGGGCGCGTCCGAAATTTCCATAAAGTGTTCGATACCGCCCGTCACCGCGATGATGTTGTTGACACTTGCCGCCGCGAGCATCGAACACAGGATAACGAACAGCAGAAGGATCATATTCATCGTTTTCTTTCGTTTCAGGTCTTTTTTAAGTATTCTCCAAAACATCGTTCATACCTCCGTATCGTGTATCGCTTTTCTCTATGCTTCGATTATACCACGGAAATTCTTAACAAGTCTTTAACTTTTGAAAAGCGGGGATAAAAACAGATGCTGCCAAAATGTTTGTGTCCGTTTTTGGGATGTCTTCGAGACCGTCGGCATTGTTCTTGTACTTCTTTGAGGGATCCGAAAGCTCGTCAACTCTTATAAGAGGGCGATCCCCCGGGAACGACAATAAGATAATGATGACCGTCGCAAGGAGCGGGAACGAAGGAAATGACACAGGCGGCAGCGTCATACTCTAAGGGGACGGCATTGAAAGCATCTTGTTTTCGTGTAATTGCACAAATATCGGCCTCATTTTTGTTGGTTTGTACGAATCGCTTCACAAATCAGCTTGCCTTTGTGCGTTTGTATTGATATTTGTTTTATTTATGGTATAATTAAGTATAAAAGAGTGTGAAAAACACTCGAAATAATAAAAAAAGGCAAGGAAAACAAAATGTCGGAAAGAAACGCAGAGCTGCACATCGGACACAGAAAACGAATGAAAAAGAAAATTGTCGATTTTGGCATTGATTCCCTGCAAGACCACGAGATACTTGAAGCTTTATTGTTTTACACGATGCCGCAGGGCGATACAAACGAGCTCGCACATACATTGCTGAATGAATTCGGCGGCAAGCTCGTCAACGTGGTCAATGCCGACTACGACAAGCTTCTTGATATAAAAGGCATAGGTGTGCATACCGCAAGCTTTTTCGTGCTTCTGCGACATTTTTCCAAAAAGTATCTGATAGATTCATATTGCTGTGAGCATCTCAATTACGCGGAAAATGCCGATGCTATGTGCGAGCTGTGCAAGAGAATGTTCGTAGGCATACCGAATGAGGTCATCTACGCCGCGTCGCTGAGCAGCGAGCTCGACATCATCAGCTCGAAGAAGCTGCACGACGGCGGATTTGACGCGGCTGTCATAACTCCGAGAGCGCTTATTGATTTTGCCATAAGCGAAAAGAGCAACAATATCGTTATCATACACAATCACCCGCGCGGGTCGGCGCTTCCCTCACGCGAGGATATCTCCACGACCGGGAAGCTGGTATCTACACTGAGGCTTCTCAATGTCGATATTATCGACCACATAATCGTCGGCAGAGACAGCACGTTCTCCATGCGCTCGTCGCTGTATGCCGGCGAGATATGGAACCATAACGACGAGTAATAATAAAAACGCGGTACAGATCTACACCTGCACCGCGTTTTTTTATTTATCTTTACGGTTGATGCTCGCACTTATCGAGCTTGTTATACGCTTTCCGCTCTTTATGGTGATACGCTTGGCCGAGGCCGTTATGCTGCGCACCTTCTGAATGGAGTTCGTTATGCCGGAGACCGATGAATACAGTATTTCCTGCGTCTTTGTCTCGCGGCTCTGGGTAATGCCCTTCTTATAGTTCTCAACGACGATCTGATACCGCTCAAACGCTCTCTTTACAGCATCTTCCCACGACAGATAGACGTCGTTCATGGCGTTTTCGCCTATCTCCTTCAGCTTATCGAGGTTTTGCGCGGCTTCTGTCAGTACCTTTCCGAAAGCGGCGGAATCATTTTCAGCAAGAAGCGCATTCCGCCCGTCGGTGAAATCCTCCGCTGCACAGCTCCCCTTTATAAGAACGCTCGGAAGTCCGCACGCGGCCGCCTCACGGACAACGATACCGTTTGTGTCATAAAGCGACGGGAATATGAAAAGGTCGCTCGCGGTATAGTATATCCTGAGCTCGCTGCGGTCGTTCACCGCTCCCGCGAAAATACACTTATCCATAACGCCGAGCCTTTCCGCTTCCGCCCTTATCTCATCGTTATCGCCGCCGTCACCGACTATCATCATTCTGAGATCTTTACCGCTCTCCTTGACGTATTTCACCGCTTCAAGGATAACGTGAAAGCCCTTGTACCAGAAGAGCCTTCCCACAAAGAGGAATACCGGTATGCCGGGCTCTATGCCGTATGTACTCCGAAGCGCGGCAACATCCTCCTCCGATGCTTTTCCTTTCGGAAAATCAACACCGTTGTGCATTATAACGTATTCGCCCTCATAGCCTATGCTGCGGAGGTTCTCCCCCGCACCTCGGCTCACCGTCCACACTTCATCGCAGACGGAGATATTCTGCACGACGAATTTTGTTATCTGCGGTTCAAGCAGGGGGCTGTCCATCACTCGCTTGATATCCTCGTCAAATTTGGTATGATATGTCATAATAAGCGGAGAACCGCACTTTTCCTTTAAATTTCTCGCGAATACCGTGGAAGCGAACGGACAATGGCTGTGAATCACGTCGAATTTGCAGTTCTTCATAGCTTCAAGCTTGGACGCGCTGAAAGGATATCCCGCGCGGTAGCCTATCTGCTTTTCCGTGGAAAGGCTCGAATAGCGCACTACCGGGAAGGGATAATCATCTACGGCTCCCGGGTATGACGGAGTAACTACCGTCGCGGAACCGAGCTCGTCCTGTATTATTCTCGCGTAATTCATCACCGCCGTGGCAACACCGTCTATAAGCGGCGCGAATGAATCATTCAGCAGACATACGTTAAATTTATCGCTCATTTTCATCTCTCCGTAATGGGTTCCTTCAAAAAACTATTGTTGTTCAGGCGTGTCGTCATTCAGTCGGCAGATAGCATAAAATTTTTGCAGGCATACCGGCGTATGTCAGGAAAATTTTGTGCAATATGACGGCTAAATGGCGGTACGAACAGGCGGCAAGAGTTTTTCAGAGGTGCCCGAATATATTGTATATCATTTAAGAAGATTATACTATATTTTGAGAAAAAAATCAAGAGCTATACCGTACAAAAAATGTAATTTTTACCGTAAAAGGGCTGAAATATCCTCCGGAAGCTCCGAGCTGAGGTCTATGCGTTCCTGTGTAAAGGGATGTATGAACATCATCTTCCCGCAGTGCAGCGCCTGCCTGCTGATAAGTGTCATATCTCCGCCGTAAAGCTCATCGCCCGGCAGCGGGAACCCGAGATACGAAAAATGCACCCTTATCTGGTGCGTTCTGCCGGTGTGCAGCTTTATCTCAAGCAGGGTCAGGTCATTTGCGGACATCACTGTGCGGTATTCCGTTTCGGCATAGCTGCCGTGTTCGTCAACAATACGCCTCGGGAGACCCTCTTTTTCCCGCGCTATCGGCGCGATTATCCTGCCGCTCTCGCCGTATTTTTTGGTGAAGCCCTTCCCTACCGCCGCGTAATACAGCTTTTCGGGTCTGTATTTTTCTTCGGTCGTAAGCCTCGACGAGGCAAAGCGGTTTTTGGCTATCGCAACAAGACCGGAGGTGTTCTTGTCGAGCCTGCTGACCGCGCGAAAGGTGATATCCGGATATATCGAAGCGAAATAATTCGCAAGAGTGTCCCGGATATGTCCCTTCGACTGATGAACAGGCATTCCCGCCGGTTTGTCGAAAACCGTCACATCGTCATCGTCATAAACTATCCTGACATTAAGAGACGCATTGGGCGGTATGCTTGAAACGTCATTCATACATACCGACAGGATATCTCCCGTATGCACCGTCTCGGAGACGGTAACGACACGGCCGTTCAGTATTATGCCGTCTGTGCGCTTCAATCCGGACACGGTGCCGTGACTGAAGCCGTATGCTTTCAGAAGCTCAGAGAGCCGCTTTCCGCTGTGCTCCTCGTCTATGATATAGTCTATCCTTCTCATATATCGGGCTGCTCCCGTACACACTCGAACCAGAAGGTCGTGCCCTCTCCCTCTGTGCTGTCAACGCCGTATCTGAAGCCGTGGCACTCGAATACGCTCCTTACGATGGAAAGACCGAGCCCGGTGCCTTTTACCGTGCGCTTGTAGTTCTCGGAGCGGTTCACCTTATAATAGCGATCCCAGATATACGGCAGCTTATCTGCGGATATCCCGACGCCCTTGTCCGCGACTTCAAACCGCACCTGCCCGCCGTCGATATCGTACAGCCTTACATATACCTCATCAACGCCGGAATAGTTTATAGCGTTGATTATCAGATTATACACAGCCTGCCCTATCTGCTTTGAATCGGCATTTATAAAGACATAATCCTCGCAGTCGAGAATTATCTTCGTTTCATCGAGCATAGAGAACCTCGACACGATATCCTGCAGAAGAACGCTGAAATTTATTACCTTTCGTTCCATCTGAACGGCTCCGCTCTGCAGCTTTGAAAGGTTGAGGATATCATTTACGAGCAGAGTAAGTCTGTCGGCTTCGTCGATTATAACGCCGAGGTGCTTCTCACGCTTTTCGGGATTATTACCGGAAAGGTCGCGTATCATCTCCGCGTACGCCTTTATCATCGTGAGCGGAGTGCGAAGGTCGTGGGAAATATTTGCAAGAAGGTCTTTACGCAGGTTTTCTGTCTTGCATATCTCTTCCGAGGCTTTGTTAAGGTTATCGGTAAGAATGACTATCTCGCTGTAATCGTGAGGAGAAGCCTCCACCTTGAAATCACCCGTGATAAGCTTATCCGTCGAGCGGGATATCCTTATAAGCGGCTCGGATATTCGCGAGGAGATTATGACGGAAAGTACAAGGCTCACAAGTATGATCAGGATCGAAGAATTAACAAAGATATTTGTAAGTATCTGTGTGGTCGTGCCGGTAGGTTCGAGGAAAGCGTAAATAAAAATGTAGCCTACGGGCTCCTCGGGAGTTCCGACAAAGGTAGCCAGCAGAAAGGACTGCTTTGTTTCGTCATTTACCGGGAAAAAGATAGTCCCTGTCTTGGATCTTGTGAGTTCATCGACCATTTCATCGCTTACACGGCGGTCGATAGATATGGACGAGCCGGTGGTATCGCGGGAATATGTGAACGGGAGACCGCCCGTCACAGAAGACGGGAAGTGGATAAGTATGCCGAGCTGTTTGTTCCTGGCGTTCTCATCTATAACGTTCTTGATATTGTCGGTATTCCACGCTCTTTTGATCTCTACGGACGTGGATATACATTCCTGCGTCTTTATAAATTCATATATCGCAGGCATAAAAACTACCTGCGATATAAACAGGAATATAAGGATAGCCGCGGTATAGAGGGACAGGCTCCGCCATATCTTGAAGCGGATGCTCCCTAAAAAATAACCACTTTTTCCGGGTTTTTCGTCGGGCTTAGTCATACTTCAAATTTATATCCCATTCCGCGGAGAGTAACTATATACTTGCGGTATTCTCCGAGATTGTTCCGCAGCATTTTTATATGCGTGTCTATCGTTCTGTCGTCGCCGTAGAAATCATAGCCCCACACCTCGGACAACAGCTTGTCCCTTGTGAGAGCTATATTCTTGTTTCTTACGAGATAGAACAGCAGGTCGTATTCCTTCGGGGTAAGATTTGCCTTTTCGCCGTCGATAGTCACGCTTCTGGCGGTAAAGTTTATTTCGAGACCCTCGAATTTTACAGTCTCGGACGCAGCAGCGGCGGGCTGATTACGCTTGATTATCGCGTTTACGCGCGCAAGGACTTCCTTCGGCGAAAACGGCTTTACGACATAATCATCGGCTCCTATCTCGAACCCGAAGAGCTTATCGTATTCCTCGCCTCTTGCCGACAGCATAAGTACGGGAGTATTCTTGACCTTGCGTATCTCCTTGCAGGCGGAAAAGCCGTCGAGCTTCGGCATCATCACATCGAGAATGATGATATCGAAATCCTCGTTCTTTGCCATTTCCACCGCCTGCATACCGTCAACGGCTTCTTTCACATCGTGGCCTTCAAATTCGGCGTATTCACGAATGACTTCTCTGATGTTCTGTTCATCATCTGCTACTAAAATCTTGTACATACATTCCTCCGGATCATTTATTATGATCACCCGGATAACTCACCACGCAGGAACAATTCACAATTGTGGTGCGGCTTAACCGCAATTCCGGATCGTGACGAGATCCAAGCGCCTTTTATACAGATTTATGGTAAATTAACCGGGAGATCACATTTAAAAATCATAATTTGTAAAAAAAATGTCCAGTAAAGGAACCGATGTCCTATTACTGAACGGGCTTCCCAAGGGGAAACATCAAATCAAATAAAAAACAATGAAATGTTGGGAGAGGAAATTATGATTAACTCATCATTAACCATACCATTAAGGGTGACCCCTTAACTTGATATTATTATAGCCCGTATTTGTGAAAAATATGTGATAAAATTTTAAAAAATATCTAAGTAATTGATAATTATGATGCCAGCTCCCTGCAGATAGGTTCAAATATAATGTTGGCAAGCATCATTGAGACAGGAACGGTATATTCCTTTGAACTGCTCTTTAAGATAAGCTCCTTGCGGTCATCGGGCGAAAGTATATCATCAAAGCCCTTCGGCTCACCTGCCACGCGCTCGGGAGAACCTATCGCGATACGCTCATAGTGTTCGGAAAGAGACACGGGTACGGAAGCCTCGATATTGAACATACCGTCCTTGACATACAGATACGCCTTTCCGCTTATGCTTTCAAACGAGCACTTGACGAGCCTTATCCTTCTTTCGAGAGCCTGTTCATCGACATTATCCGGATACGCGATACTTGCCGTGCAGACAAGCGGCTCATATCTTCTGCCCTTTATATTCAGCACCGCCTTGCAGCCCTTGCCGAGAAGCGTGTACATTATGCCGACGAGCTCAAATATCGCGGCTTCAAGTATCATATAGTTTATTCTTGCGACACCGCATTCTATATCGGCCGCGATAGCAACTTCCCGACCGACCGTATAGGAATAGCTGTGCAGACGCTCGTCCGAGCTTTTCAGCAGGTCTCTTATGGGAACATATTCAAATTTCTGTGAAACATCGAAAATATCCATAACACCGGACGCGTCGGAAAAAACTTTTTCCGCGGAAAGAAGCTGCTCCGACACGGCCTCGATATAAGACCCGTCCGCGTCGTCGCCGTGCATTTCATCGAGCAGTGAACCGAGCCGCGCGATCATATCCATAGCCTCATACCTTATCTTATATATGCTGTTGTACATATCCGAGTAGGAGTTTTTCAGAAAACAGTCCTCGGGATAGCACCTACACAGGATATGTCCATTATAAATAGGGGTAAATATCGCTCTGAAGCGTACACCTTCAAACGTAAATCTGTGCTCAAAGGATGAAAAGCAGGATATTCCTACCCTGCCGGCCGATATCACCTTGCTGTTTTTGCAGATGCGTGTAAAAATACGATAATTGTCACTGTTCATCACTCTGAGGTTCGGTGACAAGATACAAGAATAGCCTATCTTTCCGAACTTTACGTCCTCACGATAAGCGCTCATTTTTCTGTCAGCCTTCTTTTGTTACCGTTTTCGTCAACAATGAACGTATTGGAAAACGCCGCCATATATCCGTTTTTCATATACAGGCGATATTCATCGCGCAGCACGCGCTGTTCAGCTTTTTCTTCCTCGGTGAGCGTCTCCGTTCTGGATTTGCGCGCGAGGAAATTAATGCGTTCGATCTTTTCTTTTTCCATTATCTGAGCTCTCCAACATCTTTATCCTTCAACGACAAAAAGGACATCAGCTCCTTGACTGAGCCGAGCTGAAATAAAGCTCGGTAAGGCATGAGAACAGAGCCTGTTTATCCTCGGGGCTTATGCTCTCGCTCTCAAATATGAGCTTGCCCTTTTCGAGATAATCGGCAGCCTCGCGTATAGACGCGGAATCCGACTTGGAATTGAACACAAAGCGCTCCTTGCTGTCAAGTATCAGGCTTTTGGTATCATCCGTAATGAACTCCGGAGTGACGTGCAGCTCCGCACATATCTTTTCAAGAACTTCTTTTTTTGGTTTTCTCGACCCGTTGAGATAATTTGCAAGACCGCGGTATGTAATACCCACGCTTTCGGCAAACTCTGTCTTGCTCATATTTTTTCTGCCGATAAGTATTTCAAGTTTTTCCCCTAATAACATCTGTTATGACCTTTCCCTTACATTTTACGACACAATATGAACACCCGCAAGAAAGACTGTTCATAAGAATATTATATACGCGAACATTCGTTTTGTCAATAAGATATGAACAAAAATTTCCTCTTTTTGCAAAGTTCATTTATTTTGCACTATATGTACAGGAAATTTTATGTAAAAGTGACACAAGCCGCAGCCGGAACAGTTTTTATAAAAATATGTAAATTATTCGTCAAATATGCGTTTTATACAGCATATTATGCATATAAACGCATAAAAATGCTTGACATTCCACGCTTTTTGTGTATAATAATATGTATAAATTATTTTTCCAAAAGGAGTAACTAAAAATGGCAAACGAAATCAAAAAAATAGTACTTGCATATTCCGGCGGTCTCGATACTTCTATAATAATACCGTGGCTCAAGGAAAACTATCCCGGCTGTGAAGTGATCTGCGTCGCAGGCAACGTCGGTCAGGACTCCGAAATAGTCGGACTTGAAGAACGAGCCAAAAAGACAGGCGCATCCAAGCTGTACATAGAGGACATACAGGACGAATTCGTCAACGACTTCATCTTCCCCACTCTGAAAGCCGGCGCTAAATACGAGGGCTATCTGCTCGGTACATCGTTTGCCCGTCCCCCTATCGCCAAGAGGCTCGTTGAGATAGCAAAGAAAGAAAATGCCGACGCTATCTGCCACGGCTGCACCGGCAAGGGCAACGATCAGGTTCGTTTCGAGCTCACTATAAAGGCTCTCGCACCCAACCTCAAAATAATCGCTCCCTGGAGAATATGGGATATCAAGTCGAGAGATCAGGAGATCGACTACGCAGAAGCACATAACGTTCCGATAAAGATCACAAGAGAGACCAACTACTCCAAGGATATGAACCTCTGGCATCTGTCCCACGAAGGTCTCGACCTCGAGGATCCCGCAAACGAGCCGCAGTACAACAAGCCCGGCTTCCTCGAACTCGGCGTTTCTCCCGAAAAGGCTCCCGACAAGCCCACTTATGTTACTATCTCGTTCGAGAAAGGTATCCCGGTAGCGCTCGACGGCGAGAAGATGAACGGTGTTGCCCTTATCAAGAAGCTCAACAAGCTCGGCGGCGAGAACGGCATCGGCCTCTATGATGTTGTTGAGAACAGACTTGTCGGAATGAAGTCGAGAGGCGTGTATGAGACTCCCGGCGGCACTATCCTTTACCACGCTCACGAAGTCCTTGAAACGATCTGTCTTGACAAGGAGACTCAGCACTACAAAGCGGGTCTTGCGCAGAAATACGCCGACCTCGTATATAACGGACAGTGGTTCACACCGCTCAGAGAAGCTATGGACGCTTTCGTTGACAAGACGCAGGAGACCTGCACCGGCGAAGTTAAGCTCAAGCTCTACAAGGGCAACATCATCAATGCCGGCGTTACATCGCCCTACACCCTCTACAGTGAGGACTTCGCTTCATTCGGCGAGGACGATGTATATGACCAGAAGGACAGCGCGGGCTTTATCAACCTGTTCGGTCTGCCGATCAAGGTGAAGGCTCTGCTCGACGAAAGCAGAAGCAATAAGTGATCTGTACTTATATATTCAATTTATGAACATTATGATAAATGCGGTGTAAAAAGCCGCATTTATCGGTTTTTCGGAGATATTGCAGACAGCATTTTTCCGGTAAGTAGTAGAAAGGAACAGCAATTATGGACAAAATGTGGGCAGGACGTTTCTCAAAGGAGACCGACAGCGGCGTGAACGCCTTCAATTCGTCGATCTCATTTGACGGACGTATGTACAGGAACGATATAGCCGGCAGCATAGCGCACGCTACGATGCTCGGAGAAGCAGGTATAATATCCAAAGAGGACAGCGCCGAGATAATAAAGGGCTTGCAGTCCATACTCGCGGATCTCGAGATAGGCAGGCTCGACTTCGACCTGACAGCCGAAGATGTTCATATGTTCGTTGAAGCTGAACTTACCAAGCGTCTCGGCGATGTCGGCAAGAGGCTGCACACCTCGCGTTCCCGCAACGATCAGGTCGCGGTGGATATAAGACTGTATCTGCGCTCCGAGACAGAAGCTATTCGCGAGCTGCTGAAAAAGCTGATAAACGTGCTCTGTGACACTGCCGAAAAGCACTCCGATACGATAATGCCGGGCTACACCCACTTACAGCGCGCACAGCCCATTACCTTCGGACATCATTTAATGGCGTATGCACAGATGTTCCTGCGAGATATCGGAAGACTCGACGATACGAACAAGCGTATGAACGTTTGCCCTCTCGGAAGCGGAGCTCTCGCGGGAACGACCTACCCCATAGACCGCTTTATGACATCAAAGCTGCTCGGATTTACGGAGCCTATGGCGAACTCCCTTGACGGTGTTTCCGACCGCGACTTCTGCATCGAGCTTGCAAGCGCGATATCCACTATAATGATGCACCTCTCCCGCTTTTCCGAGGAAATAATACTCTGGTGCAGCTGGGAGTTCAAGTTCATCGAGCTTGACGACGCGTTCGCCACCGGCTCGAGCATTATGCCGCAGAAGAAAAACCCCGATGTTGCGGAGCTCGTCCGCGGCAAGGCTGCCCGCGTGTTCGGCGACAATGTGACGCTGCTCACAATGATGAAAGGTCTTCCGCTCGCATACAACAAGGATATGCAGGAGGACAAAGAGGCTATATTCGACGCGATAGACAACGTCAAGCTGTGCATTTCCACATTCACACCGATGCTCGAAACTATGACCGTGAACAAGGAGAATATGCGTAATGCCGCAGCCCGCGGGTTCATCAACGCTACCGACTGCGCGGATTACCTCGTTAAAAAGGGTATGCCCTTCCGCGATGCTTACAAGATAACAGGCGGACTGGTCGCCGAATGTATCGCGAAGAATACCACGCTTGAAGAGCTGCCGCTCGACTGCTACAAGGCAAAGACCGAGCTGTTCGACGAGGGCGTATATGACGCGATAAACCTCGAAAACTGCGTGAAGTGCCGTACCTCCTACGGCGGACCCGCTCCCGAAAGCGTAATAAACCAGATAAAGTATGTGCGTGAAAGAATATGATAACATTCGGTAAAACTATCTCATTGGAAGAATACAACTACCTGCGCAGCCTCGTTGACTGGTATCAGGTCTCGGAGCGGCAGTTCATAACCAGCATTCCGAAGTCTATATTTATAACGGTAGGCCGCGACAGCGAGACAGGTAAAGCGATCTCTATGGCGCGAGCGGTCGGCGACGGCGGCTATCACCTGCTGGTCGTTGACGTGATAGTTCACCCCGACTACCAGCGTCAGGGCATCGGAAAGCAGATGATAACACAGCTTATGGACTTTGTTCATACAAGCTATATCGAGGACGGCGAGACTACAATGGTGTCGCTGCTCTCCGCAAAGGACAAGGAGCCTTTCTACGAGAAGTTCGGCTTTTTCCGCCGCCCCAACGACGAGCGCGGCGCGGGAATGAGCCAGTTCTATACGCAGAAGCAATGAATAATGAACAGTGAATAGTGAACAGTGAATAGTTGTGGTGTTCGCTTCGCTCACTTTTATTTTAAAAAAGAAGGACAACAAAAATGACAAAAGTATTTATTGACGGACAGGAAGGTACCACGGGATTAAAAATCGTCGAGCGCCTCAAAAGAAGAACAGACATCGAGCTTATGGTAATTCCCGATGAATTGAGAAAAGATATGGCCGAGCGAAAAAAATACATCAACGGCTCGGACTTCACCATACTCTGCCTGCCCGACGCGGCGGCTGTCGAGGCGGTATCGCTGGTCGAAAACGACCGCACCCGTATCATCGACGCTTCCACCGCGCACCGTACCGCTCCCGACTGGGTTTACGGCTTCCCGGAGCTCTCCCCCGAGCACCGCGAAAAGATACGCACTTCAAAACGTGTGGCAGTCCCCGGCTGCTACGCGAGCGGCTTTATCTCAATGGCTTATCCGCTTGTGAAAGCCGGTATCCTGCCTAAAGACTACCCCGTTTCTATACACGCGGTATCGGGCTACAGCGGCGCCGGAAAGCGCGGAATAGCACAATATACCGACGCGGATCGCCCGAAGGAATTTGATACTCCCCGTCAGTACGCCCTCTCGCAGAGCCACAAGCACCTGCCCGAGATGAAAATTATAAGCGGGCTTGACTACGAGCCCACATTCAACCCGTATGTGTGTGACTATTACGCGGGAATGACCGTTTCTCTGCCGCTGCACGCACGTCTGCTTACCAAAGAGATCACACCTGCCGAGCTGCGTGAAATATATGCCGAGCACTACAAGGGCTGCTATTTCATCAAGGTCGCCGAGCTGAACGGAACCGATGTGCTCCCCGACGGCTTCATCGGCGCGAACACGCTTGAAAACACGAACAATATGCAGATAATAGTCGGCGGCAACGAGCTGCGTATGCTGGTAGTTTCCCGTCTCGATAACTTGGGCAAAGGCGCGAGCGGCGCTGCTGTACAATGCCTCAACATAATGATGGGCATTGACGAAACAACAGGACTGATATGATAGTGTAAAGTGAACAGTGAATAATTATGGTGTCCGCTTCGCGAACTTATCCGGATCGTGACGAAACGGAAAGAAATGCAAAAAGGAGTAACAATTATGGAAGAAATAAAGATAGGTGCAAAGCTGCAAAAGCTCATAGATGAGCTCGGAGTAGGGCTCGTGAGCACCGATATAAACAATTTCGTGGACGGGGGTGTATGTGCGTCCGCGGGCTGGAAGGCCAACGGCATACACTGCGGGCTTGCACACAAGGCGCTCACCGATACCGAGGAGAAGTCGCAGGCCGCTAACAACGCCCTCCCGACCAACAAGAAAAACGACCTCGCAATGATAATGTCCGATAAACGCGCGGCAGCTGCGGCAGTGTACACGACCAACAAGGTCAAGGGCGCACCGCTGACCGTCACAAAGGATAACCTCGCCGACGGCTATGCACAGGGCGTTATAGTCAATTCCGTCAACGCCAA
>JAFTAG010000184.1 GCA_017458655.1 Ruminiclostridium sp.
AAGGACTGAGGTGGTATAATGTTTGAAGTCTTTCGCAATGCGTGGAAAGATGTCAATCTCCGCAAAAAGATTTTATACACATTATTCATCATCGTAATATTCCGCTTCGGTTCAAACGTTTATGTACCGTTCCTCGATATGAGCGCCGTCGCCGAGCTTATGCAGGGCGAATCGCTCTTAAGCTTCCTCGATACAATGACGGGCGGCTCGCTGTCCAACGGTACGCTTCTCGCAATGTCCATCACCCCGTATATCAACGCGTCCATCATAATCCAGCTGCTCGCCGTCGCGATACCCGCGCTCGAGCGAATGCAGAAGGAAGGCGACGAGGGGCGCAAGAAGATCAATTTCATCACCAAAATGACATCGCTCGCACTCGCGATACTCCAGGCGGTAGGCTTCTACTTCCTGCTCAGAACGAGAGGCGCGATAAAGTACACCGACGGCTTTGACGGCGTTCTCGCGGCAATAACGATAGTTATCTGCTTCGTGGCAGGCGCGTCGCTCATAATCTGGCTCGGTGACCAGATCAACGAAAAGGGCATAGGAAACGGCATCTCCATGATACTCTTCGCGGGTATCGTTGCAAGAGCTCCCGCGGGCGTTCTCTCGCTCGTACAGTCTATGTCGGCCGACCTCAAGAACGTTATACTCGTTCCGATAGTAGGTATAATCTTCATCGTTATGATAGGTCTTGTAGTTCTGATGACCAATGCGGAAAGACGTATCCCCGTTCAGTACGCGAAACGTGTTGTCGGAAGAAAAATGTACGGCGGTCAGTCAACTCACATCCCGATCAAAGTGGCTATGGCGGGCGTTATGCCTATCATCTTTGCAATGTCGGTAATGGCGCTGCCGCAGACGATATGCAGCTTCTTCGGTATCTACGGCCAGGGCGATACGTTCTGGGACGGCTTTGTGAGACTTTTCAGCCAGTCGAGCTGGCTGTACGCGATCATCTACTTCCTGCTGATAATAGCGTTCAACTACTTCTATATCGCTATCCAGTATAATCCCGTGGAGATCGCCAATAATCTGAAGAAAAACAACGGCGCTATACCGGGTATCCGTCCCGGCAAGCCCACAGCGGATTTCATCCAGAATTCACTTTCAAAGATCTCGCTTATCGGTGCGATGTTCCTCGCGTTCATTGCAATATTCCCGATAATATTCAGACAGCTTTCGGGTCTCGACATCGCTATGGGCGGTACCACAATGCTGATCCTTGTCGGCGTCGCACTCGAAACGGTACGTTCGCTTGAAAGCCAGATGATGATGCGTCATCACAAGGGCTTCCTTGAATAACAGGCAACTGACCTTTGCGGCGACGGTATGCTTCGCCGCATGGTCACAGAGTTAGGAGTAAATATGAACCTTATCTTTTTAGGCGCTCCCGGCGCAGGAAAGGGAACACAGGCGGAGATAGTATGCGAAAAGCTCGGTATTCCCGCTCTTTCCACCGGCAATATGCTCAGGGAGGCTGTAAAGAACGCTACACCTACCGGTCTCGCGGCTAAGGAGTATATGGACAGGGGCGACCTCGTTCCGGACGATATCGTTATAGGTATCCTTAAAGACAGGATCGCGAAGCCCGACGCAAAGAACGGCTTTATCCTCGACGGCTTCCCGAGAACGGTGGCTCAGGCTGAGGCTCTCGACAAAATGGGAGTGTCCATCGACAAGGTCATTGAGATCTACGTTCCCGACGACGTGATCTGCGGAAGACTTTCGGGAAGAAGAGTATGCGAGAGCTGCGGAGCTTCCTACCACGTCGATCACAAGCCCACCAAGTCGGAGGGAGTATGCGACAGCTGCGGCGGAAAGGTAGTCCAGAGAGTTGACGACAAGCCCGAAACGGTGCTTTCGAGACTCGCGACATACCACGAGAAGACCGCCCCCCTTAAGGACTACTACCAGGCAAAGGGCAAGCTCAAAACGGTAGTCGGTCAGGACAGCATCGCCGATACGGCTAAGCTTACGCTTGAAGCGATAGAAGGATAAGCGGAATGATCAAGATCAAATCATCGGCTGAGCTCCAGTTAATGCTCAAGGCCAACGAGATAGCGGCACAGGCTCTCGCGCTCGCAGGACGCTCTATAAGAGAAGGTATGACGACGTGGGAGCTCGATAAGATAGTTCACGACTACATCATAAGCAAGGGCGCCAAGCCCTCCTCACTCGGCTACTGCGGTTTCCCCGGAAGCTGCTGCATATCGATCAACGAGGAGCTGATACACGGCATCCCCTCCAAGAAGAAGATCATCAAGGCGGGCGATATCGTGACGGTGGATCTCACCACGGCGTATAAAGGCTGGCAGGGGGATAATGCCCGCACCTTCAGGGTCGGAGAGGTCTCACCCGAGGCAGAGCGCATAATGAAGGTAACGCAGGAGGCGCTGTTCATCGGCATAGAGCAGGCTGTCCCCGGGAACCGCGTAGGCGATATCTCGGCGGCGATACAGCAGCACGTCGAAAGCAACGGCTATCACTGCGTAAGACAGTACGTCGGCCACGGCATAGGCACCGAGATGCACGAGGACCCCGAGGTGCCGAATTTCGGCAGGGCGGGCAGAGGACCGAGACTTGTTCCCGGAATGACTATCTGCATTGAGCCAATGGTCAATGAGACCACTCCCGAGGTG
>JAFTAG010000026.1 GCA_017458655.1 Ruminiclostridium sp.
AATTACGGCACATACGGGGGAGAATTCTATGTCAAAGTGAACACCGAGGGTAATACCGCGGTCTATGAGGTCGGCGGCAGACTTGACACTATGACCGCGCCCGAGCTGCTCCGGGAATTCAATGACAGCAAACCCGCGGAGTATATAACTCTTGACGCGAGAAATCTCGATTACATCTCGTCCGCGGGACTTCGCGTTCTGCTGATCATGAGTAAATCCGCCAAAGAACCTGTCAGGGTGATCAATTATTCGGAGTCAGTCAAGGAGATATTCAATGTCACGGGCTTTGCCGACATTATGACACTCGAATAAAAGCGAAAAGTGAAGTTTTACGTTTCTTTCTCCCTCGACGGAGACGGGAAGAAGGAACCGGATCACCGATATTTGACTGCCGGAGCGATAGCTCGACAAATGCAGTCAACGGAGAAGAAAAAGATGAGCATGACCAATAAAGCGTATGAATTAGACTCTGAAACCATAGAGGAGATACTGCGGGAAACAGAGAAATATTGTTCACAGCTGAATACAGAACAACGGCAGACACTGCGCGTCAGACTTACGCTGGAGGAGCTGCTTCTGGCGCTGACGGAGCGCCGCGGGAACGGAGCGGCTGTCGATGTCGGATTCGGTAAATACCGCGGGAGACAAATAGTCCGGCTTCAATATGAGGGCGACCCCTTTGATCCTACCGAACAGACCGATGATGAATGGAGCGGACAGATCATGGCTTCGCTGGGGCTTTCTCCCGAGTGGACATACAGAAGAAGGATCAATACGGTCACGATCACGGTTTCCGACCGTCGAAGAAAGGGAACGCTTTTCAATATCGCGGCTGCGGCGATCCTCGGAATAGCACTGGGCTTATCGGGAAACTTGCTCCCCGAAAGCGCCCGGAGCTTTATCGACACCAACCTTCTTTCTCCCGCAATGGGCGCATATATGGGACTGCTCAAAACCTTTGCGGGAATTATGATCGCATTCACGATATGCAGCGGCATCATAGGCTTTGGTGATTCAGCCGCGTTGGTAAAGACGGGAAAGGGCATCATCGCACGTTTCTCTGTGCTGATGATCTTCGCTTCCGTTTTCGGTATGCTCTTTATGCAGCCGTTTGTACAGTTGAATTGGAACGGCAGCGACGAAGGCAGCTCACAGATAAGCGCCTTGTCGGAAATGATCTTCGGTATAGTGCCTAAAAACCTTATAGATCCGTTTTTAAGCGGCAACGCGATACAGATCATAGTGATCGCCCTGTGTATCGGCGCGGTGCTTCTGACCTCCGGAGAAAGGGCGCGGACTGTCAGAGCGTTCGTTACCGAGGGTGCCGAGGTGCTGCAGCACCTGACAGCTTCCGTCTGCAGCATGATCCCCATATATGTGTTTATGGCGCTGGCACAGCTGATAGGTTCAAAGGACGGTACGGTGCTGCTGTCGCTGTGGAAACCCCTGTGTCTGGCATTTGCCGGACAAACAGTCCTTATGCTGATATTCCTGCTCTGGAACGCCGCACGGTTAAAATGCTCCCCGATACTGCTGCTGAAAAAGGTGCTGCCGCCGTTTCTGGTCGCGTTTACCACAGCTTCGAGCGTGTCCGCATTTGCACTCGGCATGGAGGCCTGCGAGAAGGATATCGGACTGGACAGCGCGTTCGTGAAATTCTGCTATCCCGTTGGCTCGGTAATGTTTATGCCTGCCACAGCTGTGTGTATGTCCGCGGTGCTCTGCTGTTTTGCGGAAAGCTACAATGTCGGAGTCAGCCCGGTATGGATGATTGCCGCTGTGATAACGATAGCGCTGCTTGCTATCGCTACACCTCCGATGCCCGGAGCCTGCGTCCTTATGTATTCTATCCTTTTCACACAGGTCGGCATACCCTCCGAAGCCTTCCTGCTTGCCGTGGCGGCAAATCTGGTCACGGATTTTTATGACACGGGATATAATGTCTTGGGAATACTTCTGGGAATGACCGGTGAAGGGCACAGACTCGGATATCTGAACAGAACTGTTCTGCTAAATAACAGAAAAGCGTGAATCAAACAGAATTAAACAGAGGAACAAAAATGGAAAATAAACTGTCTGAAATATTCAAATGGCTGCACCGTCACCCGGAGCTCGCCCTGAAAGAGTATAAAACGACCGAATACTTACGGAACGCCCTTCTCGATGCCGGAATACGTCTTCTTGACACAAAGACCGAGACAGGTCTGATCGCGGTAATCGGCAGCGGCAAGCCTCCCGTTATCGCTCTGCGTGCCGATATGGACGCTCTGCCGATACAGGAGGAGACCGGGCTTCCCTACGCTTCCGAAACGCCGGGAGTAATGCACGCCTGCGGCCACGACTTCCACGCGGCGTGTATGCTGGGCGCGGCGATGCTGCTTAAGGAACGGGAGGCTGTACTGCCCGGTACGGTCAAGGTGATATTCCAGCCCGCCGAGGAGATCGACAGAGGCGCGAATTTAATGATAAAGACGGGTCTGCTGAACGATGTCCGGTTATTTCTTGCGGGACATACCTATCCATGGCTTCCCGCGGGAACGATCGGGATACGGCAGGGTCCGGTCATGGCATCTGCCGACCGATTCTCCGTATGTATCGGGGGAAAGGGCTGTCATGCCGCAAACCCCGACATGGGTACCGACCCGATACCCGCGTTGGGTGCCGTCATCTCCGCTTTTCAGACCATAGTAAGCCGTCGGCTCGATCCGTTTGACGGGGCTGTGGTATCGATCACGAGAGTGCAGTCGGGAAACACATGGAATGTGATACCGGAAACCGCTATTCTTGAAGGTACTGTGCGTGCTATGAGGGAGACTGTCCGCTGCAATATCCGTCAGAGTCTGGAGCAGCTTGCCGTGAATACCGCAAAGGCTTACGGCTGTACGGCGATATTTGAATATGAGAATGGCCCCGATCCATTGTTCAACGATGCCGGGGTATGTGAAACCGCTAAGGCTGTTGCCGGAGAGGTGGGGTTAAAGGTCGAGGAAAATCCGCCTTCGATGATCGCCGAGGATTTCAGCAGATACTTAAAGCTCGCCCCCGGAGCGTTATTCCGTATCGGAACCGGCGGCGGGTACGACAATCACCACCCGATGTTTACCGCCGATCCCGCGGCCTTGCTGCCTGCCGCAAAATTCTTTGCCAAACTGGCGGAGAAGGAATTGACAATTGATAATTATGTTTCCCCGGATAACTCACCACGCTGAAAAAATTCACAATTCATAAGTCACAATTCACAATTGTGGTGCGCGGCTTCGCCGCTGTTTGAATCGTGACGAGACACGAAGCTTTTCATTGTTTTGATAAGGGATCGGTATAATTACGCCCGACACATTTCGTTCAAAATCAAGAGGCACTTGATATATGGCTCCGTCACGCTCCGACAGCGCAGCTGCTTTATCGGCCGTAAGTGTATCGTCAATTACCGTGATGTCAGCAGGAAGTCCTTGAATGAGAGATGCCATACAAAATGAAGGGTATTGCCTTTGCGGAAGTAATGCCGGATGCAGGTGAGTATGCCAAGACCGTTGCCGATGACAGAACCGAGTATGATGCCGGTCATACCCATAAAATTGGTCAGTATCACGGAAAAAAGAATATTGCAGCCGATCCGGAAACCTGAGAAGAGCGTAATGCAAGCGACGTGCAGGATAAGACCGGCGGTTCCTTAGCTGCCGTGCAGCTGTCGGCGTCAATGGATATCTGCATAATTTGACCGATCAAAGCTATTGCTATTATATAATATATGACCCGATTTGTCAAGTTTTTGTCATATCCGCATAAACGTATTATCATTGACGGTAAAAGCCTTGCTTCGGTATTTCCCGGACAAGGCTGTTATACCAGATCCTTATCGGAATAAGGTATTCCGCCACAAAACGATGTGCCTGTCAAACATACAGCTCCATACATAATAGGTATGTGCAATTCCTGTTTTGCCGTGATATAATATGTTCGAGAACGGAGAGTCGCCGCTGAAGCGCAGCCACGATATTGAATTGTACGGCTCGATGTTCAGGCGGAAGTAACCGCCCCGGTACCGGAGCTGACTCAAAAATCACCGGAAAGTCTTGACAAATGTACGATTTCGTAATATAATAAATATACGAGATCGTATTTTTATTTACGGTTTCGTAATAGATCATAAGGAGTACAGTATTTTGGAAGCAGAGATAAATGAGCTGAATAACATCTTAACGACTATCGACAGCGTTTACCGTGATGCTGCCGCAAAGCTCGGCGTAACGGATACGGAAATGAATATCCTGTATGTGATACACTGGGAGGGCGGGAGCTGCAACCAAAGCTGTCTTTATAAGAAAACGGGCGTCACCAGATCGACGATAAATTCCTCCCTGCACAAAATGCAGGAACGCGGCGAGATAGAGCTTGTCCGCGGCGAAGGCAGGAATGTCAGGGTCGTGCTCACCGAATCCGGAAAAGCCCTGTCCGGGAAGACCGCATCGGTCATAGTCGGTTTTGAGGAAGATATTTTTGGGAGCTGGCCGCAGCAGGATCGACAGAATTTTTTGCAGCTCAACCGCCGATACCTTGAGCAGCTCAAAGGCAAGGTGAGCGAGCTATGAATATCCGGCTCTCGGATAATTTCACCTACCGTAAGCTGCTGCGGTTCACCCTGCCGTCAATGGTAATGATGATCTTCACCTCGATATACGGCGTTGTTGACGGATTTTTCGTGTCTAACTATGTCGGCAAGACACCCTTCGCCGCGATAAATCTGATAATGCCGTTTCTGATGATGCTCGGCGCGGTGGGATTTATGATCGGCGCGGGCGGAAGCGCACTGGTCGCAATGACCCTCGGCAAAGGCGACGACAAGAAAGCAAACAGCATATTCTCGCTGCTGATATATATTGTCATCGGAACGGGTCTTTTGTTCTCGCTGCTCGGTATCGTGTTCACGGAGCCTGTCGCTGTATTTCTCGGAGCGTCCGGAGAAATGCTCCCGTACTGTGTGGAATACGGACGGGTAATACTGCTCGCGCTGGTGCCGTTTATGCTGCAAAATGTCTT
Organism: Ruminiclostridium sp.; assembly: GCA_017458655.1. Classification (GTDB taxonomy): domain Bacteria; phylum Bacillota; class Clostridia; order Oscillospirales; family Ruminococcaceae; genus Ruminiclostridium_E. The sequence goes on from JAFTAG010000026.1 coordinate 5,038, forward strand.
TCAGAGCTTTCTTATAACAGCCGAAAGGCCGACACTCGGGCTTGTTGTCACGACGGTGTCCGGCTGCGCAAATATGCTGCTCGACTGGCTTTTTATGGCGGTGCTCCAATGGGGGATAACCGGTGCGGCTTACGCCACCGCGGCAGCACAGGTGATCGGCGGCGTTATCCCGCTTGTGTATTTCATACTTCCGAACAATAGCAGGCTGCGTCTCGGCAGAACGAGCCTTGATAAGAAAGCGATCGGTAAGGCTTGTCTCAACGGTTCGTCCGAATTTATGACCAACATTTCGATGTCGATAGTGAGTATGATCTACAACTTTCAGCTGATGAAATACGCGGGCGAAGACGGGGTCTCGGCTTACGGCGTTCTGATGTATGTGGGGTTTATCTTCATCGCGGCGTATCTCGGCTTTTCTGTCGGAAGCGCACCGATAGTCGGATATCATTACGGAGCGAAAAACAGCGGTGAGCTGAAAGAACTGTTCCGGAAAAGCCTTATCATCATCGGTATAATGACAGTTGTTCTGTTTGCACTTGCGGAGCTGTTTGCAAGACCTATCAGTATGATCTTCGTGAACTATGATGCCGGACTTCTCGAAATGACAGTCGGAGCATTCCGTATCCACGCGCTGTCGTTCATCGTCAGCGGCTTCAACATCTACGGCTCGGGTTTCTTCACCGCGCTCAACAACGGGCTGATCTCCGCGCTCATATCATTCGGCAGGACGCTTGTGTTTCAGGTCATCGCGGTGCTGCTCCTGCCGATGATCCTCGGAACGGAAGGAATATGGTTTGCGGGAGTTGCGGCTGAGGGAGCGGCGATCGTGCTTACGGTATTTTGCTTTATAAAGAAAAGAAAGGACTATAACTATGCCTGAGAATATTATTTTTAAATATTAATCCCCGGATAACTCACCATAGAGTGCAGTTTGCTTTCGCCCGCGGGTTTGTTGAGTGCCTTTAACGAAGCTCTCTGCCTGCGGTGCGACCTACTTTCCGCCTGCAGGTGCGGAGAAGTATGGCGTCTCGTACCGAGCCGCTAAAGGACCGATGCAGGAAGCATCGAAGGCGGTCTGCCAAAAGCGCGC
>JAFTAG010000185.1 GCA_017458655.1 Ruminiclostridium sp.
CCCATTCGCACCGCCCTAAAGCCGTCATATTGCACAAATTTTCCTTGACATACGACAGTATGCCTGCGAAAAATTTGTACAATCTGCCGACTTTATGTCGGCACGCCTGAACGACAATAGGTTTTTAGAGGAGCCCATAAAGCTTTTGCGGGCGCACGGGTAATTTCTCGTGCGCCTGTTGAAATTGCAGTAAAAATGATGTATAATATTGTTTAAAACGCCGAAAATTCCCAAAGCGCGCCATTTTTTCGGCTGCCCGATTGTATTGTATGTGAAAGGTCCTTTCAAGGAAGAGGAGGTGAAACGCGATTGAACGGCAAAGAACTCGGGTATTATCTCGAAAAATACCGGAACAGTGTATTCGCGGCGGCGTTGTTCTATCTGAAAAATCCGCATGACGCCGACGATGTGCTGCAGGACGTGTTTTTCAGGCTCTATACCTATGACGGGAGCTTCGAGAGCGAGGAGCACGTCAAGGCGTGGCTCATAAGATGCGCCATAAACCGCAGCAAGAACTTGCTGCATTCCCCGTGGTACCGGCTGTCGGCACCCCTTGAAGCTGCGGTCGATAAGATACAGAGCGATAATGCCGGAGCCGGTGACGATGATGTGTTCCGGCTGCTGAAAAAGCTCGGCCGCAGAAATCGCGTTGCTCTGTATTTGTACTATTATGAGGACTATTCCACAGAAGAAATAGCAAAAATGCTCGGTATCAGCACGGTCGCGGTGACTTCGCGGTTAAAGCGCGGAAGAAAGCAGCTCGGAAAGCTGATAGAAGCGGAAAGGAACGCGGAAAATGGAGATAAAAGCACTATTTGACAGGGCGTTGTCCGAAGTGTCATACAAATACACCTTTTCCTCCGATCGTGAAATTGCGGACAATATCATGGAAAGGGCGAAAAAAATGGAAAAAAATAAAAAAACAAGGGAGCGCGTATTCGGCGTTGTCGGCGGTATCGCCGGAGCTGCCGCGGTGCTTGCGGGCGCGGTGTTCGGGCTGAATTGGCTGAACGAGCACGGCGGGCTCAAGGAGGGCGGCGGGAAGCTGCCCGGCGCGGCGTATCACGGGGACGTGACCGCGCAGCTCTCCGCGGACGCGGACGGAAACAGCGCGGAAAGCCTTGCGTCGTTCGTGTTCGACGGGTTTACCGTGAATGTCACCGACTACGATTTTGACGGCATATCGCTGAGCGTTTATTACGATGTGATATTTGCCGATAACTGTACGCTTTCGTCGGGCGAGAAGCTTGCGTCCGTGCTGCCTATGGCAAAATTCAGCGTGGAAAACGCCGCGGAAGGCTTCGGAGAGCTTATTTCGGAAACAGATAATACACAAAGCTGCGTTTACCGTACAACGCTCAAAGCATATACGGAAACGCTGACGGTGGATTTCAAGCCTAACGAGGAGGGCTACGCGGAGTTCGGCGGTTATCCGTTCACGGTGTATGCCGATCACAGGGAGCCGGCAGCAAAGACGGAAGTCCCCGTGTCCTTTGAATACAAAGAGAGCGGCTTCACGGCAAATGTAAAGAGCTATGAGTTCGACGGGAGGACGCTTATCCTTAACTGGGATACCGTATTCGATCTCGAACTTGAAAAGTATCAGGATCCGCAGGGTATGGGCATCCCGTTGATACAAGGCATGAAGGATGTGGACGCTCTGTCCTTTATGGACGAGCCCGATGAAAACATAGAAAACTGGTTTGTGAACACAAACAGCATTTCGGGAAAAACAATAGCTCGTACCATGATGGTCGTGCTAAAAAATAACGCGGATCGCATAGACCTGATATTCGCGCCGAAATGGAACGGAGAGTTTGACACGGAGGAATACACATTCACTGCCACCGTGAACGCGCTGAACGTTCAGCCGATCGAAAATGCGCATAAGACCGGAGAGGGCGCGGTCGCGAACCTCGAATACGACACCTGCACCGTCGTCATAACCGATTACACGTTCGACGGTCTGCGGCTTACCATGACCTACGACTACTACCCCAAGGACACAAAAGGCGGGTACTCGGTAATGCTCGGCGCTCCCCACACATTTGTCGGCGGCGCTATGGGAAAAACCGACCTTGCCGATATGTCGAAGCTCGGGCATGAGCCGGTGCCGACCTACGGCGTACAGAAATCGTTCATGCTGTTCAGCCCCGCAGACGAGATAGACGTGGCGTTCCTTGCGGGAATGGACAACGACGAGGAGCAGGAGCTGATCACACGCGGCATAAACGGCGAAAGCCGCGAGATAGTACGCGGAATGACGCACTGCACGCTCCCCGTAAATACCAAGCTTGCCGCGGGTGTGGTCGGTGTCGCGGAAAACACGAAGATAGAGCAGCCAAACGGCAGAGAGCTCACCCTCGGCAGTATGTATATCGGAAACTCCGTTATACTGTGCGTTTATCCGAACGCCGACGGGGATATCTTTGACGAGTGGAACGACGATATCGCGGATATGCGCGTTTACCTGAAGGGCAGCTATGCGGCCGTGGATATGTCGGAAACTCCGCTTCAGGAGCCCGATGACCCCTACGGACTGATGAATGACAGGTGGTCAAAGCATTACCTCAATATCGAAGGCGATACGATCTATATGTTCTACTTCTCCGATGTCGAATTTGACGCGGACGATGTGCAGTCGATATACCTCGGCGGCAAGCAGGTTTGCGGCGAGAACGGCGGAGAGAGCGGGATAGTTGAGATAGACGCGGACGCAAAGCCCGTCAACGGCGTTGTGCCTATGGACGAGACGGTAGAGCTCGACGATATGACCGTGCATTTCACCTGCTATGACTACGATTCGCAGATATTGCGCATAGAGTATGACGTGAAATACACCGACGGACGTACAAACGCCGGGAGAAATCCGCTCACTATAATAAACCTTGACAAAAGCTCGGGCGGCACACACGGCGCGCTGAAATACGAGAGCGGCGTAGAAAGCGATATGCTGCACTGCTATACGGAGGTCGCGATAAACGGCACGCCCGACTATATCCGCGTACCGTTCGGATATGCCGTATTCCCCGAGGACTTCCCGGCGGAGCCTTATACCGAGGCCGACGAGCTGTTCGCGATAACGGTGCACTGCGACCCCGACAGCGTGATAAGGACGTTCTGGAACGACCGCGTAAAGGTCGGAGAAACGGGCAGGGAATTTAAGATCGCCGACGCGTTCATCACGCCCACGCATATCTCGGCGCGTCTGAAATTCGACGGGCAGCTCACCGACGAGCTGACGGACAATATCACCGCGGGATTGAGACTTAAGGACGGCAGCAGCGTCGAACTGACGAACAAGACGATCATCGGCTATTCCGAGAACAGCAGTCTTTATTGGCTGGTGGCATGGTATGACGAGCCGACAGCGCTTGACGAGATAGCGGACGCGAACATAAACGGCTTTTACTTCTCCGAACCCGACGAGGAATATTTCGAGATGATGAAGGCGAAATATCCCGATATCTGCAGCATCGAGCACTCCCCGCTCTATACTCCCGCGGACGAGTGGTATGACTGCGACGGCAAGCGCGTTCACGTTACCGGCTACACCTTCGACGGCGTCTTACTGAGACTGCGGTACGAGACCTGCTATGACTATCCTCTGAGCGGCGCCGGTGCCGCGAGATACGGTTATACGCTCCCCAACACATTATGGGACGGGCTCGCGTATCTTTGCAACGGCGAGGCTGACGAATCGCGCATATCCGAGGGCATCGTCTCGGAGACCTTCAACATATTTGTGACAACGCCGACCGAGACGCTCGACATACCCTTCGGCGTCGGCATATTCACGGTACATAAGAATGACACCGTTCCGACGGTCGAAAAGGAGATCGGTATTGAGCTGTCCGTCGGCAGAGGCGAGACTGTAAGCCTTGACCGGCTGGTGCTCTCGTCCGGCAATTTAAGTATTTCAATGTCGGGAAGCCCCTACACCAACGACTACACGAGCGAAACGGGTATCGCTTATATGGAAGCGCTGTCAGACCTCGAAACGGTGATAACGCTCAAAAACGGCGGCTCGATAGATCTCAGCCAAGGCTGGAACGAGCCCGCGGGAATGGGACTGTCGAGCGGAAACGGCTATAAGTTCTATCAGTTCACCGACCCGATAGACATAAACGATGTTGTTTCGATAACCGTGAACGGTACGGAGATCTACGCCTCTTGACCCACGGAATAACAAATACCCCGTATCGCGGGAAAGCGGTACGGGGTTTTTCTTGCATTTTAAGAAAATATGTGCTATAATTGGTAAATAAGAAATGCTTGCGAGAAATATTGTTTCTGTCTCCCCTCCGGCGGGGGACACAAATGCAGACCTTACTTCCGCATAAGCTTACTGACAATGCAAAAGCAACAAAATTATGCAAAAAGCAGAAAATATGTTTGTGCAATATTCCGAAAATGTGGAATTTTCCGGAAAATGTGTAACATTTGGCGTTTTTATTTCGTTATATAAATAGGACGATCATAAGCGGACACGAAGGTCGGGTAACAGATCGTCGGACCGGAAAGAGAGGACATTTATGAAAAAAGCAATACTCAAATTAACATCGCTGCTGTGTGCGGCGGTAATGCTCGTGACAAGCGGGACAGGCAGTATGACCGCTTTTGCGGAAGAATACTTTTCCGCGACGGGGTCAAAGGATATCGACCCGGCAAATTATCTTTCGATGCCGTCGGACAAGGTGATAAACGCGGCCGTGCAGAGAGCGGTCAAAAGCGGTAACGCCTATATAGCGTACCGTAAGGACTGCAGCTATTCCGTTGTTGACAAGGAGAAGGCGGAAAAGGATATGTTTTATTCCGCCGTTGCCGCGATGCTGAACAAAAGCTGTTATGAGGAAATGGGCGGCGCGGGCTACTACGGCAGCTACGAGGAATATAAAGATTCCCTGCTTTCCGCGGCGGGTGTAAAAAGCGAGTCGGAGCTTAAAGTCGAGCCTTACTTCGTATTCGCGTTCACTTATACCGCGCCCCGCGGAGAAAAGATGCTCGTGACAAATGAAAAAGCAGCGGAAAAGGCTCTGCGCAGAACGTTTGAGCTGCAAAGGGAGAACCGTGACTTCAAAAGCGCGATATCGGACGTTTTCAGATTAAAGATAGTCGGCGGAGTGTATGTGAACTGCAATTACAACGGCAAGTCGGAGGAGACGCTTGAGATAAAGCCCGCAGAGCCGACATTCGTCATCACGGAGACTCTTAAACTGAGCAGCGCCTCCGGCTTCTATATCTACAACACATTTGTGCCGAAGAACACTAAAAAGCTCGTTATATCGAGCAGAGATGCCGACACGGTGAAATTCCTCACCGACTTTATCCCCGACGACTGCGTCTGGGCGTGCAGGGACGAGACCGTGGATTTCGACGACTGCGTGTTCGATATGAAGGAGATACAAAAGGCGCTCCCGAACCTCAAAGAGCTGTATATGTATCAGGCGCGCGTGAAGAATGAGAAATATATCGCAAAAATGACGAATTTGCAGGCGCTTTCGTACTACCCGCTCAGCCCGGACGAGAACTACAGCCGCTTCATCGAAAAGCCAGTCATAAAAACTCCGCCCTACAAGAACCTCAAAAATCTGAAAAAGCTGTGGATGTACGGCGAATATTCGGACTACAGCTTCCTCGAAAAAATGACGAGTCTCAAAAGCGTGTATGCCGAGCTTCGCGACGCAAAGGCCGCGTCGTCGCTGTTCGGGAGCAAGCGCGTGAACAAGCTGTATATCCAATGCGAGAAGCTCGATATGACCGGCATAAAGAATATGACGGGGCTGAAAGAGCTGGAGATAGACAGCTCCGTCTGCGTGGACGCAAAAGCCGTCGCGGGCATTAACAACCTGCGGAAGCTAAAGATATCCTGCAGCGGGACGTATGACCTGTCCGCGCTGGCAAATTGCGCAAAGCTGACAGATCTGTCGCTCAACGGCGCGGAAGCGAAGGACTGGGGCTTCCTGAAAAAGCTGAAAAATCTGAAAACGCTGTTTCTCGGCTATGTCAAGGTGCATGACAGCGATATACGCGGTCTGAACGTAACGGAGATAACTCTCTACGATACGCGCAATACCTATGCCGTGCTGTCGGAGCTGCCAAAGCTCGAAAGCGCGGCGGTAATGGAGCTCAGCGGGTGGGTCGATGCCTTCAAGGGCTCAAAGACGCTGAAGTCTTATGCCGAGATATTCGGCAGGGGCGGGGATTACAAGGTGCTCGCGAAATGCCCGAACCTTGAGACCATAACGCTGCTTGGGTGCAGAGGTAAGTTCGACGCGAACGATTTTGTGAAATGCAAAAAGCTGACCGGGATCTATTTCAACGGGACAAGGATATTGAACGGTGAAAAGCTCGGAAAGATAAAAACTCTCAAAAACATAATGCTCCATTACAACGGGGTCGATATGAAGCTTGGGTTCAAGCTCAAGGAAGCGCTCCCGGAATGCGAGATCGACGTAGATCAGACACAGGTCTATAACAATTGAGGAAAGGAAATATTATGAAAAAACACATTTCTTTGTTTGCGGCAGCCGCGATAGCTCTCGGAATGATACAAGGTCTGTCGGTCCCCGCGGCGGCGGCCGAGGATATCCCCGTGTCGATATCCTCGGCGGTAAAAACGTCCTACAGCGTGAAAGCGGCCGTTATCGGGAACAACGCGGAGCTGAACGGATATGACGCGGCCGGGAGCGACCTGAGTGACTTTGTCAGAAAGGTGAACGCGGCGGCGCTCGGAAAGATAATACTCCCCGCGGCGGAGGCTTCCTCGTCCGAGATAGTTTACACCATAAGCGGGAGGAGCGACAGCGGCTTCTTCTATGTTTCCCTCATCAGAGGGAAGTATTATGACTGCTTCCGCATCAACGGCAATTACTACCCCGTCAACGGCGCTCTCGACAAGGCCTGCCGCAAGATCGTCGAAGCGGGCGCCGCGGAAAGCTCCGTGCCCGACCGTATGCTGAAATACAGAGTGAAGTGCGGCGAGCCGAAAACGGAGGAGGAATACTACAACGCGGCAGCCACGCTTGTGGGCGCGTGGCTCGATACGCTCAAAAAGGAGACCGGGGAATACAAGCTCGGGTCGTACAGCTTCAACGGCAAGACCCTTCCGACGGAAAGGGATATCCTGCGCGGTGAGGGCATCATAAGCGGCGGACGCGAGTTCTGCTGCACGGTGGGCTTCGATGTCAAGGGGATAAGCAAGGAAAGCGTTTTCGCGGAGCCGAAGAACAGCGGCTACAATAAGTTTTACAACTATTACAGCGGCGCTCTCGTCGTTGTCCGGTGCAGGTGGGAAAACGGTGTGTGCCGCATTGTCGATTACGGCAGCGGCGGCGGTCTCCTCACAAGAGGGCTGAACGGCATACGCACAAATAATACGCAGTATGACACGCTGTTCGATTTCTACCGCGACACAAAAACGGTGGAAAAGCTCAACAAGGCGTGTACATACGATACGCGGAGCCGTCAGCCCAATGCCGCCACATCTCCGATATTTATGGCGAACGGGAGAGTGGGCTATGTCGCGATTTATCCGAGATACACCGCGTCTGCCGATAAGAGCGGGATAAAAACGACGGTTTACGACAATTATTTCTTTGACGAAAACTATAACGGCACCTACAGCTCGCCGATAGATTTCAAGGACGGCGACGGCGCGCAGAAGGAGAACTATCACGAGAGCTTCGACCTTGTGTTCGACGATTACAACCGCGACGGGTGCGCCGACTACGCGATAAAGCAGTCCGCGTCGGACGAGACCGCCGACGGCGCCATGTACGAGGTGCGCTGTATGTCGAACGATATGACCCCGAGAAGTGACCGTTTCTCGTTCTTTATGGCGGGGCGCCACGAGGAGTCGATACGCCTCCAGCATTCCGACCTTGACGGGTATATCTATTGGTCGAAGGGCGCGGACGGCAAGCTTTACACCGACACGAAGATCGACGACTACCGTATGTACTCCGAACGCTTCTATCTCCCCGCTGAGCAGCGCATTTACGATGATGAAGAGAGCATTTACTGCTTCTTCTGGAACAACACCGAAAAGGACGTTAAGGTCGGCGGGAAGTACAGCATCGAATACTGCAAGAACGGCGAGTGGGTGAGCGTAACAGGTGACAAAACGCTGTCCGCAAGGACCGCGAAAGCGTATTACGATACCGAGCTCAAATTCGACATTTCCGACATAAAGCAGCGTACCGCGGGCGAATACCGCGTAGTTATGAAAGTTGGCGGCAAGACCGTTTACGGCGGATTCTACATCGGCAGCAGGAACGCGTCGATATCAGTTACGGCCGACGAGAAAACAGTTCCCGCCGGTTCGGGAACTGTCGCGCTCACAGTGAAGAATACCGGCACGGAGCCCGTGCGCCTGACTAAAGCGTACATCGCAAAGGACGGCAGGAAGGTCGCGGACGTGACGGTGGATGACGGCCTGCTGCTTTCGGGCGGTGAAAAGAACATAACAGCCGAGCTTGACAGAACGCTTGCAGAGGGAAAATACACGATGAAGGTGTCATACGGGAAAAAGACCGCGTCCTGCAGGTTTACGATAAAGAAGATAAGTGACGATAAGCTCACATTCTTCGGCGGGAAATGCACGGTAAAGAGCTCCGGCGAAAAGCTGACGGTCACGGTGAAGAACAACAAGTACACTAAAGAGACCGCATATCTTGGATATGGCAGCATAAGCTCGCCCGAGGCGCTTGTGAACGGAAAATGGACAAGCTCGGGCCTGATGCTCTCGTCCGACATCGAAGACGCGGAAAATAAACGCAGTCTTGACATAGCCTACGGAAAAACCGTATCATTTATGTTCTCCGACCCGTATGATATGATAATGTCGGATCCCGAAGCGCTCGCGCAGGCAAAGGACTACTACAAGTATATCATGGACGAGCTGGAAAAAGAGAAGGACAGTATGCCCGCCGAGGCATACAAAAAATACAAGGATATGACATTTGAGGACGTTATAAGAATGCTGGTAAGCGGGGCGGAAGAGACGGTAAAGCCGCCGAAAAATTCGCTGTACCGACTGCGCATAAACAGCGAGTATGTATATTTCAGAATGTAAGCGGCACCGCCTGTTCAGAATATCTGCCCCGGCAGCTTGAGCTTTTCCTTTGGCGGGAAACCCTTGTCGAATGCTTCAACATCGGCATCATCGACATAATATCCCGCCGGGGTCTGATATACTCCCGTGACATCGTTCAGATAGCCCGGTATCAGCTCCCGGCACAGGAAGAACGACGCGTCCGCGCCTTCGGGGAGGTCGTGGTATCTTATGCCGAATTTGCCCGCGTAATCGAAACCGCTCTTGCCGTAGAAGCCGATGTTCCCCTCGAACAGTACCGCGCCGAAGCCCATTCCGGCCGCCTTTTCGAGCGAATAGTCGAGCAGTATCTTTCCGCAGCCCTTGCGTTTGAGCTCCGGAGCTATGCAGATAGGCCCCATTGTGAGGACATCGACATTCCTGCCGTCATCGGCGTTGATGACGGTCTTCATAAAAATATTCTGCCCGATGAGCCTGCCGTCAAGCTCCATAACAAAGTCGAGCTCCTTCACGAACGCGGGGTCGTCCCGCAGAACGTGTATGACGTAATGCTCCGTGCAGCCGGGGCGGTAAACGTTCCAGAATGACTCTCTTATAAGGTTTTCGACCGCTCTGTGGTCGTCGGGTCTTTCATTGCGTATTGTGATGTTATTGTTGTTCATTTGTTTTTCTCCTTTTCAGTCTTTCAAGGCAGTTTTTTTCGGTGTGCATTTCAGCACATACAGCAGATACGCCGCCGTCAGCGCTGAGCGTATGCCGATATTGAGCAGCTGACCGCCCTGTTCGCTCCCCGCAAGATCGACGAGTATCTGCGCCGAGCCGAAGCCCGCGAGGATATTGTTGAGCGAATGAAACGCAATACAGGCGATAAGGCTGCCCGTTCTGATGAATATGAATACCAGCAGGAAGCCCACACCCACCGCGAAAACTATTTGCAGCAGGTTTTCGACAAGCTCATAGCCGTTCAGCAGGTTTACGATATGGCCGATACCGAATGTCACGGCGGAAACAATTATCGCGGCAGTCATATTGTTCTTTGCCATTCCTCTGAATAAGAACCCGCGGAATATTATCTCCTCAAGGAATCCCACAAACAGCATATACACCGTATGTATGGCAAGCGTGACGGGCTCATACTGCGGCGCGAAGCCGAATATCACACCTACCGCCGCTATTATCGGCAGCGGGATATAAAACAGCATTTTCGCCGCCGATGCCTCGGACTTGCAGAGACCGAGGTGCTCTCCCAGCTTGTTCTTGGCGATGAATACGGCAAGCACCGCGAACAGTACGATACCGAATACCGCCTCGGCAAGAAAGCCTATCCCGATCATCTCCGACAACTGCACCATAACGGTCGAGCCGACAACATAGACGATTATCAGTATCACCGCGAACAGCACTTCATTTTTATCAAAGAGCTTTTTCATTTCTTTCCCTCTCCCTTCAAAACGCAGACTATGCCCGTAAGCGTATTTTCTATAAGCTTCGCATAGTGTTCTTCTTCAAATTCCATTTCATTGTTGGCAAGCATACTTGCCGCGCCGTGAATGCACAGGAACAGCATCTCAAAGGCTTCCTTCGCTTTATCTTCCGGAAGTCCCGTCTGCTCGCCGATAGCCTGTATCACGGGCGCGAGCTCATCGGCATATACCAGATCGTGCAGGTTCACATTCCGGAATTTTCCCGACTGGAACAGAAAACGGAACAGGTGCTTTTCCTCGTAGGCAAATCTGATATACGCGAGCCCCATAGACGCTTTTTCGCCGGCTGCGGACAATATATATTCCGTGTGCAGCTCGTCGGCTGCCGCATATACATCGGCTTTCAGCTCCCCGACGGTCCTGTAGTGATACATTATCGGCTGCGTGGAGCATTTTAATCCCGCGGCGACACGGCGGACGTTGAGAGCCTCCGCGCCTTCCGTGCGGACTATCTTCAATCCCGCTTCTATCACCATTTCCTTTGTGATCCTCGCTTTTGGCGGCATAAACTCACCTCTGAAAATCATTATCTGCAAATTATGATCTTTTGGTTCAGTTTCCCGGCCGGAGGCGGGGTGACCGAAACGTAAACCTCATTTTTGCGGCCCTGCTGCGGACGTTTTTGCATAACTGGTGTTATATAACACTTGTATTATAACATACGATCTGTGTCCTGTCAAGTATTTTTTTAAATTTTTATACACTGTTCACAACTTACGCGAAAAAAGCAATAATAACGTTTCAGCCACCCCCACAGGAGGCGGGGGAGGCTGAAATAAATATTTCTTAAGATGCGGGCAGTGATTTTTAAATGATAAAATAATTGACTTACATGGCGCTTTATGCTATAATGAAGCGGCATAACAATAGCAAGGGAGAGAAACCTTTATGACAGGGATATTTACTGTGAACGGTGCGGGATACCGCGTGATAAAGCTGCTCGGCAAGGGCAAGGGCGGATATTCCTATCTTGTAGCGGACGGCGATAACGAGTATGTGCTGAAGAAGATACACCACGAGCCGTGCGATTATTATACCTTTGGCGACAAGCTGGAGTCGGAGCTGCACGACTATGAGACACTGCGGAAGGTCGGCATTCCCGTGCCGCGTCTGATAGATGTCGATAAAGAGCAGGAGCACATACTCAAAGAATACATAGCCGGTGAGACCGTATCGGAGCTTTTGCGCGCGGGGAAATACGATGAGCATTGGGCGGAGCAGATGCGAAAATTGTGCGGAAAGCTGTACCCCGCGGGACTGAACATCGACTACTTCCCGACAAATTTCGTGCTGCGGGACGGCACACTGTATTACATAGACTACGAGTGCAACGGCTATATGGAGGAGTGGGACTTCGAGCACTGGGGCGGGAAATATTGGCACCCCGTTGAGCCTGTGGATTACGCCGAAAGTGACCACGACGCGGTCTGCGACTTCCTTGTCGAACTGAACAAGAGTGACGAAACGCATATCAACTGGAATTGGGCGCGGTTCGAGTGGATGTATGAGCACCCGGAGTTCGACAAGTCGCTGATAAATTCGATTGGGCTGTGGAAATGCGGCGGGCGCGTGGTCGGCGCGGCAATTTACGATATGTATTTCGGTGAGGCGTTCTGCGGGGCGCTTCGGGAATACGGATATCTATATCCCGAGATGCTTGCGTATGCTCACAAAAACCTGCGTGACGAGTCCGGTATCGCGGTCGCGGTATGCGATGATAACGCGGCGGAGCTTGAAGCCGTGAAGAAAGCCGGATATATTGCTATCGGCCAATATGAGACCATAATGGTTATCGGGCTTGACCGCGAGCTTCCGGTGAGCCTGCCCGACGGCATTAAGTTCGGGGAGCTTGACCCCGCTGCCGAGCCTTACGCGTTTCAATGGCTGCTGTGGCAGGGCTTTGACCACGGCGAGGACAGAGCCGAGTTTGAGAAGCGGGAAGAGATCGTACCGCAGAAGCGAAAGCTCCTCGACCCGCGGCTCAGCCTTGCGGCGGTGAATGATAGCGGCGAATATGCCGCTTACTGCTGTCTCTGGTATGACAAAAGGACGGACTACGCCTACATCGAGCCCGTCTGCACGATACCGTCATACCGGGGCAAGGGCATAGCGAAAGCGCTGATATACGAGGCCTTGAACAGAGTAAGAACGCTCGGAGCGAAACGAGCGTTCGTTATCTCGGATATGGAGTTTTACAATAAACTCGGATTTGAAAAACACCTGCACTATACCTTTTTCAAAAAGGAGCCTTAAGGCACAGAATCCCCTGTTCGCAACGGAAACAGGGGATATTTTTGTTGAAAGGCACACCGTTCAGCCTTTCAGGATAACGATCGGTATGGGCGGGCAATTCGTGCGGTTGACGAAGGGCATTTCCACGACCGTGTAAATATCGCTGTCAACTGTCGGCAGAAATTCAAGCAGCGCGTCCCGCTCCGCAAAACCCGTTTCTCGCCCGTAGTAGATTATAAGCGTCATTATGCCGCTGTCCCGCAGCAGCGTGAGCCCCGCGTTTATCGCCGCTATGCTGCTCTCCGGGTGCGTGAAGACGTTGTGGTCTCCGCCGGGCAGCCAGCCGAAGTTGAACGTAATGGCCGAAACTGTACCGGGCTCCGCGTAAGCCGCCATATTCGCGTGACTGTCGAGGACTGCGCGGGCGCGGCCTTCCATACCGTTTTCGCGAAGCAGCGCGCGGGTGCTTTCCACGGCCTCCTCCTGAATGTCGAAGGCAGTGACGCTTCCGCTCTCACCGACGAGCCCTGCAAGAAAGAGCGTGTCTTTTCCGCGCCCCGCGGTCGCGTCGATGCAGATATCGCCGGGTCTTATATGCTCCCGGAGTATCTTGTGGATTATGTCAAGTGCGGAAAAATGCTTTCTCGGATCGTTTTTCATATCACACCAACCCTTACAGAAATAATGAACAGTGAATAATGAATAATGAATAGTTATGGTGCGGCTTCGCCGCGATCCTGAATCGTGACGAGGTCTGAGAGCTTTGTAAATAGATCTGTGGTGAGTTAAATGGGTAAGCATAAAGAATTATTTTTCTGTCATCTCCGCCATCGGCGGGGGTGACAGAAAATTTTTTGATCTCATTCGATGATTATATTTTATCCCTTATTCGTATAAATGTCAAGTGCCGGGGAGCTGCCGCGCGGCATATCATCTTGACATCTGCAGCGGAATGCGGTATAATAGCAATTGTGAAAGCCGTTATCTTACGGCGTTGTCAAGGAGGAGCAATAAGTGATAAACAAGCTTAAAAAACATATAAGTGAATATTTTGTCGGAAAGGAAGAGATCATCGAGGAGCTGCTGATCTGCCTCTTTTCGGGCGGCCATGTGCTGCTGGAGGGCGTTCCCGGAGTGGGGAAGACCACGCTCGCTTCCACTCTCGCAAGGTCGGTGGAATGCGACTTCGGGCGGATACAGTTCACCCCGGACACCCTGCCCTCCGATGTTATGGGCACGGAGATATTCAATATGAAGACCGGCGAGTTCGAATACCGCGAGGGAGCGATAATGCACCAGATAGTGCTTGCGGACGAGATAAACCGCACATCTCCGAAGACCCAGTCCAGCCTGCTCGAAGCAATGGCGGAGGGTCAGACGACGGTGAGCGGCGTGAAGCATAAGCTCCCGCAGCCGTTTATGGTGATAGCGACACAGAACCCCGTCGAGTTTATGGGGACATACCCGCTCCCCGAAGCGCAGATCGACAGGTTTATGATGAAGATAACGATAGACTATCCCGAGGTGTCCGAGGAGCTGCGTATGACAAGAAATATGCTCGGCGGGAAGACCGCGGACACGGTGGGGAGCGTGCTGACCGCCGATGATGTCATAAAGCTGAGGGAGCAGACCGCGGCCGTCACCATAAAGGACGATGTGATACGCTATGCGCGGGATATCGCGGAAATGACGAGAAACGAAAAGCGTTTCGTGCTCGGTGCAAGCCCGAGAGCGGTGCTCGACCTTGTTAAAGCTTCGCAGGCCAGAGCCTTTCTCGAGGGCAGAGATTTTGTGAAGCCCGACGATGTCAAGGCGGAGGCTCCGCTCGTTTTCGGACACAGGCTGACGCTCACCTCCGAGGCGAGGATCGCAAAGGAGAACAAGGACGATATACTGCAGAAGCTTATCCGCAAGACGAAGCTCCCGCTGTGACGGACCTGCCGGACCGGAGGTCATTATGAGAAGAAACAGGATAATATGGCTTTGCCTGTGGGTACTGTCGCTGGTGGGGATAAGCTTAAGGGGCGGAGCTGTGACATACGGCTTTTTCGCGGCCGTGACGCTGGTGCCCGCAGCTTCCGCTCTGTATCTGCTGGCAGTATATCTGCTTTTCCACATATATCAGGAGACCGAACAGCGCTTTGTCACGGTGAACGAGCCCGTGCGCTACAGGTTCTCTCTTGTGAACGAATATCCGCTGCAGTTTGTCGGCATACGGGTACGGTTTTTCACGTCGTTTTCGACTATCACCGACCTCGATGACGAAACGGAATACGAGCTGAAGCCGCACACAAGGACAGAAAAGGAAACAAGGCTCATCTGCCGTTACAGGGGCGAATACGAGATAGGGATAAAGGAGATAGAGATACAGGACTTTTTCCGCCTGTTCAGAGTAAGATACAGGAACAAGGAGTGCGTCAGAGCCGTTGTGAAGCCGCAGCTTTGCAAAACGGACAGGCTCGGGGATATCGAGCTTTCCGACGCGGTAAGAGCCTCCGAGCGCAGCAGGTCGGAGCTCGATGTGCTGAGCCGCGAGTATGTCCCCGGAGACGATCGGCGGTTCATAAACTGGAGCCAGTCGGCAAGAACGGGAACGCTGATGACAAGAGAGCTTACGGGCTCGGAGCACCGTGAGATCGCGATAATTACCGACACCTTCCGCGGCGGTGCCGAGCAGTCGGAATTCCTTCCGCCGGAAAACAAGATACTTGAGGTAACACTGGCGCTCTCGTATTATTTCAGTCGGAACGATATCTGCGCCGCGGAGTATCATCTTGCGCAGGACGAGCTGGTGCGGCTGACCGCGGAAAACACATGGAAATTCGAGGAGTATTACGAAAATATCTCGCTTACGGCATTCAGCAGTCAGAATACGCACCGCCTGCTGTATGAAGCGGTCATGCGCAGAGGCGATGTACTCGGCAGCTCTATGGCGTTTCTTGTCCTTTCGTCGTGGGACGCCGATACCGACGCGCTTCTGAAAGAGCTTGAGAGGAACGACCTGAGCGCCGTTGTCTGCTTTATCGGCGACGGCGATGACGGCGTACCCGACCTGTCGGATCATAAGAGCTGCGGGCTGATAAGGATCTCGCCTTACGGGGAGCTTGCAAAGGAGTCGGGCAAATGAGCACATTGTACGATATCATCGATATCCTGCCGATCCCGCTGCTTTCGGTGATACTTTTCGGGAAATATGCAGGTATGCCCGAGGGCAGTATCGCGGGCTTTCTGATAAGCCTGATATTCTCCCTGTGGATAATTATCCTTCGCAATATGACGCGCAAAAACAGGCTCCGCGTTATCGGCGCGGTCTCGGTGTTTCTGGCAGGCCTTCTTCTCGCCGTGGGTGAGGAGAACCGACTGAACTTTCTGGAAGAATACCTGTGGGCGATATGGGTGATCTGCATTTCCGCGGCCGCGCTTGCGGTCGGTGTCCTGATGAGCCGTAATATACGGATAAGGCGCATCGCCGCGGCGGCGCCTCCGATATACTGCGCCGTCATGACCGTGCTCGGACGGGAGATAAGCAAGGAGGCCTTTGCGCTGATATGCTTTATACTGCTCGTGCGGCTCGCGGAGGAGATACAGCGCCGCTGGAGAAAAAGCGGCGACACGGATATAAAAGGGCATATCACAAGGATATCGCCCGCGCTGCTCGCGGTATGTCTTGCCGTGTATCTTATCCCCGCGCCCGGGGAGCCGTATGACTGGCAGCTCGCGAAGGATATTTACAATACGGCCGCGTCGGCGGTGAACAGGCTCTATGGGCTGATCGCGCACCCCACCGACGATTACGGGAGCATCGGCTTCTCCGACAGCGGCGGGTTCCTGTCCGGGCTCGGCGGCGGCGACGAGGAAGTCCTGTTCATTACCGCGGGCAATACGACGATACGCGATGTGAGGCTGACAGGCTGCATAAGCGGGGAATTCACGGGCAGAGAATGGGTATTCGACACAAATACCGACGCCGAGGGCTTTTCAAGAATGACGGACACGCTGGAGACCTGCTGTGCCGTAAGGAAATTCGCTGGCAGTTCACAGTCCGACTTTATACAGAAGACCAATATGTATTACGAGACGCGCTTTTACAATACCCGCTACATTTTCTCGCCCGCCAAGATAAGGATAGAAGCCACAAGAGAGAAGACCGCCGGGATAAGCGAAAGAAACGGCAGTATAGTCTCCGCGCAGAGGCTCGCCTACAATGACAGCTACCTTGTCTCCTGCTATGTGCTAAACTACGGAAACCCGCGCCTTGAGGATATGCTCACCCGCGCCGGGGAGATAAGCAGGGAGGAGTGGGAGCAGGCCGCCAAAGCTGAGGGCGTGCTCGATGAAACGGGTTACACCTATGAGGATTATCTGAGATACCGCAGCGAGGTATATGAGACGTACTGCCGTCCCTGCGGCGCGTCGGGCAGCGTGAAGGACATCATCGACGAGATAAAGAACAGCTCGTCGAGCCGATACGAGGCGCTTAAAAAGCTGGAGGCCTATCTCGGTAAAATGGAGTATTCCACCGACAGCGGGGCTCTACCCGGGGCGGTAACGGACGCCGCGGGCTTTCTCGACAGCTTCCTGCTGGATTCACGTAAAGGCTACTGTATGCACTTCGCGACCGCGTTCACGCTTATGGCCAACGAAATGGGCATTCCCTGCCGCTATGTGCAGGGCTATAATGTAAAGCGCGACATAAACGGCAATATCGTCGTAAAGCAGAGCAACGCCCACGCGTGGCCGGAGGCGTATTTCGACAATGTGGGCTGGATAGCCTTTGAGCCGACACCCGGGTATTACGTTCCGTCGGGCTGGGGAACAAGGGATAATACCGCCCCCGAAAAGGAAGAAGACGAACGGGAGACTGCCGACGAGCCGAATGAGGCAGACGGGCTTTCCGAGAGCGATGAAAACGGACAGCCCGCCGCCCCGCCGAACCCGCTGATATTCATTATCCCCTCGCTCGCGGCAGTATGCTTCCTGCTCCTGTTCTACATCATCGGACGTTCGCTGTCCCGGAAAAGGTACGAGCAAATGGGAAGCGATGACAGATTCCGGTATCTGACACAGCAGAGCCTTCGTTATCTCGGATATCTCGGGTTCCGTATGGAGAGCGGCGAGACGCTGTCGGAGTTCCTGCGCAGACTGACCGCCTCGGACAGCGAGGACATCGGGGCGAACACCGGCTTTATCCCGATATACGAGCGGGTGCTGTATTCCGACAGAGCGGTGAGCGGGGAAGACGTATCATTGGCGGAGAAAGCCTGTGATAACCTGCGGAAGCTCGCTAAAAAGAGCAGTCTGAGATCCGGGCTGCTTATGCTGATGCACCCGAACGGGTAAGGTTTGAGCGGCACTTATCCGGGTTTTCGGGAAACTATTGACAATGCCGCGGGAAAATGGTAAACTTATAATAATATATGTTCCCCCATTTAACTCACCTTAGATCTATAACAAGGCTTTTGGATCCCGTCACGATCCAAAACCGCGGCGAAGCCGCACCATAACTATTCATTATTCACCATTCACCATTCACTATTCACTGTTCATTATTTCTGTGTCAGTGAAGAGTGAAGAATGAATAATGAATAGTGAATAGTTGTGGCTGCGCTGCGCGCTTAATTATATGTTGAGTTATCCGGGTGATCATATAATATAGATCATACGAGGAGGCATAATAATGTTCAATAAGGGCAGCACATTTAAGATGTCGGAGAAGCAGTTCGCGGAGCTGCGCGATTTCTACGGGAAGCTCGGCTACAGCGACAAGCAGGTGAAGCTCCTGTCGGAGAACTGCTTCGGCTTCAAGGTCGCCGCGGATAAGAGCAGGGAATACTCCCCGAACTGGACGTTTTACCCTGAGCGCGAATTAAAGGAGCCGTCGTTCCCGGAGCGTATGATGTCCGCTATGGGCGGGGCTGTGGGCGGAGCCGTGAGCAGGGTGATGCCCCGCGGTATGGCAAAGTCGGCGGCTAAAAACGGCGGAGCTTACAGAGGAGCCGTTATGGCTTCCGCCGACGTTGAAGACGGACTGTGCGAGGATGTGGCTGTGGCCGGTGCGGCTGCACCCGCCGAGCCTGACGAATTCAGCTCCGCGGAGACCAAAAACCCCCGCGAGAATGAGCCGCACAGCCCCATGGACACCCCGCAGGCTATCTTCTCCGCAAACGTGAACAGCGGCTCCTGGTCGTACCTGCGCAATAAGATAAGCGGGCAGGATAGGATAGACAAGAGCTTTGTGCGTATCGAGGAGATACTCAATTCCTACCCGTACAAGCTCGACCCGCCCGATAACGGCGATCTGTTCAGGATAACCGCAGAGTATTCCGACTGCCCGTGGAACAAGGACGAAGACCTGCTGCTCGTCGAGATGAAGGCGAAGAAGGCGGACGCGTCGGTGAAGCAGAACCTTGTGCTGCTGATAGACGTTTCGGGCAGTATGACGGACAACTGGGTGCTGGTGCAGATGTCGGCAGCCGCGATAATGAGCAATCTCAAAAGCGGCGATACGCTTTCGATAATTTCCTACAGTGACAACACACAGACGGTGATAAAGCAGGTGGACTGCGGCGACAAGGACAAGTGCGTTGACGCGCTGCTGAAGGTCGATGGCATAGGCGGCTGCACAAGGGGCAGCGAGGGGCTTGAGAACGCTTACGGGTACCTCGCGGAAACATATGACAAGGTCGCCAACAACCGCGTGTTCATCTTCACGGACGGCGATTTCAACTTCGGTATAACCTCCGAGGGCGGCCTGTCGGAATTCATTTACAGGAAGCGTGAGACGGGGATATACCTGTCGATAGTCGGCTATGGCTTTGATAACTTCAAGGACAACAAAATGGAGGCTCTCGCGCAGAACGGCAACGGGAACTACACGTTCGTGTCCAACCCCGCCGACATACTTGACAACCTCAACGACAAGCTGATATCGAACCTTATCACGGTCGCGAAGGACGTGAAGATATCGGTGGAGCTGAACCCCGCCTACGTCAGCGAATACAGGCTGATAGGCTACGATGCGCGGCAGCTCACGCAGAAGGAATTCAACGATACCGAAAAGGCGGCCGACGGCATAGGCTCGGAGCATAACGTTGTGGCGCTGATAGCGCTCAAACGCGGTGAGGCGCAGCGTCGGTATTCCACGCGGTACGTTACCGCCAAGGCCGAGGAGAACAAGGACGAGTTCGCGTTTATCGAGGTGCATTACAAGTCTCCCGACGGCACCGACCTTGTTTATACGAAAGCGATCACTGTGGAGGATATCGAGCACAGCGCAAAGGATAACATACCCGCAGCGTCGATGCTGGCGATGTTCGGACTGCTCGTGAAGGAGTCTCCGTACAAGGGCGATGCTTCGCTCGACCTGCTCGCGGGAATGATAGCCGAGCTCGACAAGAACAGCGAGATAAGCTCGAAGGAGCCTTACGGGCACTTCGGGATCATACGGAAGTATCTTTTCAAAAGATGAGTATATGCAGCAGAAAAGGACAGTCCACGCGGACTGTCCTTATTCTTGTTTATTATAAGACCGGACGGTATATCTTATTTGAAGACCGGGGCGGAGGCGATACCGTTTTTTCCCGATGATCATTTTTATATAATTCCATACCACAAAACCATATACAGCTTGTCCGTCTTTGTGTGCATATACTCCTGCACATCCTTGAAAGAGCCGAAAACGCTCGTGTCACGAATATCCGGGTAGGCAACATATGGTTCGGAAAGATCGCCGTCGTGGTATTCCTCCCGGTATTCAAGCGTCTTTTCTCCGGTGTTCAGATCGTACTCCCTGTATTCCTGTATGTAGTGATCGTGACCGCCGTAGCCAAACTGAAATTCCGAACCGTATGTGCATAAGGTGTCGTCATATATGAAAAGATACTCGACATAGTCGGCTCTTCCGAATCCTATGTAATGACCGTCACAATATCCCAAAAGATACTCCGGGATCTCATAACCCTCGAACTGTTTGAGAGGTC
>JAFTAG010000003.1 GCA_017458655.1 Ruminiclostridium sp.
GTGTTCGTTCCGTATCAGCAGAATACACCCGAAAAGCAGTGCTCGTACATCAGCGCTCTCGCCTGCCGTAAATGCGGAACGGTATTCGGTTTCAAGCTTCTCGACAAACCCGCCAAAATAACCGACAGATAACAGAATTTTAAATATATTTATATACGCTTTCGGTTCCTTTGTCGTACAAAGGAACTAGTGAGGGAGTTTGAGGGAGAGGCAACGCCTCTTCCTCATGCGCGTAAGCACAGTCTCAAGCGCAGCGACCTCTCGAGCGAAAGCGATTTCTCACTCTCTACAGAACAGGGGACTACAGATGGACTACTTGGACAACATACGGAACTTCTGCATAATAGCGCACATAGACCACGGAAAGAGCACGCTTGCGGACAGGATACTGGAGCAGACGAGCACTGTGGCTGAGCGTGACATGGAGGAGCAGCTGCTTGACAATATGGAGCTGGAGCGAGAGCGCGGCATCACCATAAAAGCCCGTGCGGTGCGCCTTAACTACAACGCCGATGACGGTAACACCTACGTTTTCAACCTCATCGACACGCCCGGCCACGTCGATTTCAACTACGAGGTCTCGCGCTCGCTGAACGCCTGTGAGGGTGCTATTCTCATCGTTGACGCATCGCAGGGCATTGAGGCGCAGACTCTTGCGAACACATACCTCGCGGTAGAGCAGGATTTAGAGGTCGTTCCCGTTATCAACAAGATCGACCTTATCTCCGCGCGCCCCGATGAAGTCAAGGCAGAGATCGAAGATGTCATCGGCATTCCCGCAGACGACGCACCGCTCATTTCCGCAAAAATGGGCATCAACATCAAGGATGTTATGGAGCGCATAGTGACGGCGATACCGGCACCGAAGGGCGACCCCTCCGCACCGCTGAAAGCGCTCATTTTCGACAGCTACTACGACAGCTACAAAGGCGTAATCGTGTATGTCAGAGTGAAGGAAGGCTCTCTGCGCGCGGGAGACCGCATTAAGATGATGGCTACCGGCGCGGAATTCCAGACCGTTGAGGTGGGATATATGGGCGCTACCTCGCTTATTCCCGCCGCGGAGCTTAAAGCCGGCGAGGTCGGATATATCGCGGCCTCCATAAAATCCATCGGCGACACGAAGGTCGGCGACACCGTGACAAGGTGCGACATGCCGGCGGACGAGCCGCTTGCAGGCTACAGAAGCGTAAACCCCATGGTGTTCAGCGGCATCTACCCCGCCGACGGCTCGAAATACGGCGACCTGCGTGATGCGCTCGAAAAGCTGCGTCTGAATGACGCGTCGCTGACATTCGAGCCGGAAAGCTCCATTGCACTGGGATTCGGCTTCCGCTGCGGATTTCTCGGGCTGCTGCACATGGAGATAATACAGGAGCGTCTGGAGCGCGAATACAACCTCGACCTGATAACCACGGCGCCGAGCGTTGTTTACAAGATAGACAAGGTGAGCGGCGAGACCGTTTATATCGACAACCCGACAAACTTTCCCGACCCGTCGGAGATACAGCAGGCCTACGAGCCTATGGTGGAGGCGCACGTCTATGCGCCCTCGGACTATGTCGGCAACATAATGGAGCTCTGTCAGCAGCGCCGCGGCGTTTTCAAGGATATGAAATACCTCGACAAGACCCGCGTCGATCTGCACTATGACCTGCCGCTAAACGAGATAGTCTATGACTTCTTCGATGCGCTCAAATCGCGCACACGCGGCTATGCAAGCTACGACTACGAGTTCAGGGGGTTTGTTCCCTCAAAGCTCGTAAAGCTCGATATACTGCTCAACGGCGACGTTGTGGACGCCCTGTCGTTCATCGTTTTCTCGGAAAGCGCCTACCCGCGCGCCCGCAAGATAACCGAGCGCCTGAAAGAGCACATACCGCGGCAGCTCTTTGAAGTGCCCGTGCAGGCTGCGGTAGGCGGCAAGATAATCGCCCGTGAGACTATCAAGGCAATGCGCAAGGACGTTCTCGCAAAGTGCTACGGCGGCGATATCACACGAAAGAAGAAGCTCCTCGAAAAGCAGAAAGAAGGCAAGAAGCGTATGCGTCAGCTCGGCACGGTAGAAGTGCCGCAGGAGGCGTTTATGGCGGTGTTGAAACTCGACGATGACTCGTGACACGGGGCTGTATATACACGTTCCGTTCTGTCTGTCGAAATGCCCGTACTGCGATTTTTATTCTGTGCGATACGGCAGAGAGAAGGCGCGGGAATACGCGGCGGCTGTAGTGAGGAATATAAGACATTACGGCGGTCGTTTTGACACCGTATATTTCGGCGGGGGAACGCCGATACTGCTGTATGAGCACATCGGCGGCATTCTCGCGGCGGCGGATATCGTACCGGACGCGGAGATCACGGTCGAGGCGAATCCGTGTATGGCGGAGCCGCACATTCTCGCGGCGCTGCGGAAAACGGGCGTGAACAGGCTGTCGTTCGGCGTACAGTCGATGAACGAGCGGGAGCTTGCGTTCCTCGGTCGGCGACATACCGTGACACAGGCCGAAAATGCTCTGCGAAACGCGCATACTGCGGGATTCGACAATATCAGCGCGGATATGATGATAGCGCTCCCCGGACAGAGCGAGGACGATATCGCACGCACCGCGGAACGGCTCGCCGGGCTCGGTGCCGTGCACATTTCCGCATACATCCTTAAAGTCGAGGACGGAACGCCGTTCGCTGAGCGGGAGCTTTCACTGCCCGACGATGACCGCGCCGCGGAGCTGTATCTGCACACGGTCGATACGCTCGAACGGCTCGGTTACAGGCAGTACGAGATCAGCAACTTCGCGCGGGAGGGGTATGAAAGCCGCCACAATCTGAAATACTGGCGGTGCGAGGAATACCTCGGCATAGGCGCGGCGGCGCACTCGTATCTTGACGGAAAGCGCTTCTGCACCGCACGGGACATTGACGCGTTCATCGCCTCACCTGTGCAGGAAGTGAGCATCACGGACGAGAAGCCGGGCGATTGGGAAGAATACGCGATGCTGAAACTGCGGCTGACGGAGGGCATAACCTTCGCGGAAGCGGCACGTTTCGGCAAGGCCGGCGAGCTGCTCGCAAACGCGGAGAAGCTCCCCCGCAGCCTCGTGAGCATCACCGACAGCGGCGTATCGCTCACACCGGAAGGGTTCGTTGTGTCGAACGCCGTTATCGGCAAGCTTATATTCGGGTAATGTCGGAGGTCAAATATGCTTTTGTACCATTATTACGATAAGACCGTCGGTCCGTTCAGGAGCATATCCGAGCTTA
>JAFTAG010000186.1 GCA_017458655.1 Ruminiclostridium sp.
TCGATCGTGTCGTGAATTTAGTCGGCAGATTGTACAAATTTTCCGCAGGCTTGCCGGCGCAAGTCAAGGAAAAGTTGTGCAATATGACGGCTGAAGGCGCGATACGAGCGGCGTGCAAGATTTGATCAGCGGTTCCTTAATGTCAAAACAGTAAAAAAGTAATATGATCCGTTCCGCAAAGGCACTGCCGTGCAGATGTGCGGCAGTGTCGGGACGGTATCGTGTTATTGCCTGACCGATAGGCTTTCCCCGCAAAGGAAAACTTATCGGTGAAGCAATGACTGCAAAAATGACCGCCCGGAGGGTAAAGGAAGGTTATTATGTACAAGAAACAAATGGTTTTTCAGAAGATCGTATGTTTTATGGCTCTGATAACGGCCGCGCTTGTATTCGTATGCTCGCTCGGGCTTTCGACGGATCTTTACGACGCGCTCTCAAAGACTATACTTTACCCGGACTACGACCTCGATTACTCGTCCGTTACCGGGTCGAGAGTGTATTACGATATGTTCCCCTTCAACTCGAGCTTCACCGTGGTGTCTATCGCGCTTATCATCGTTACGCTGGCGCTGTTCGTTACAAACTCGCATTCGCGCAGGAAATACTATATCGGGAATTACATAGCGACCGGACTTACGGTGGCGGCGCAGATAGGTATGGCGATATGGTGCATACCGCAGATAGCGGGCTTTAAGTCGCAGTTCCAAAACAACGTTGACTTTGAGGAGCTCGAAGCCTTCTCGAAGGACTGGGGGACGCTTTACATCGGCCGCGAGGATACGTTCTTCTTCGATATATGCTATGTGGTCTTCGGAATACTTATTTTTACGTCTCTGCTGCTTATCCTCAATGTATGCTTTAAAGCGGTCGTGATGAAGGCGGAGAGCGAGGCTATAGGAAAGGGTGAGAGAGATGTCTGAACACAGCGCTGCTTACATTAAAAGAGACCGTCTGCGTTTCACCAAGAACAAGGCGTCGTCTTCACTGATACTTGCGGCGATCGCCGCGAACGCTCTCTACTTTGTCAGCATCTACAGAACAGACGTCGGGAGCTATTATTACAAGATGTTCATCGGTCTGTCCATAGTTTACAACCTCGTGTTCATGCTCGTCGCGTTCCTTTGCTCCGAGGGCGTGAAGAACTACAAGGTCGGATATGCTTATACTTCGATAGTGCTCGGGGCGCTGCAGGTCGGAAGGATATTCTACCTGCCGAGAGAGGCGCACGAGACGCAGAGCACGGTGGTAGGCACTGAGCACCTTACGGTCATGCAGGACGACCAGTTCAACTATGTCGTGATACTGCTCTGCATCTCCGCGGCACTGCTTATTATCGCGGGCGTGATAGGCATTATGAAAACAACGACACTGAAAAATCATCAGGCTGAGATCGATAATGATTGATCGGGAGAACAAGCTATGAGCAATCTTAAATTACAGCACCTCGAAAAGATCTATGACAACAAGGTACAGGCTGTCTATGACTTCGACCTCGAAGTAAACGACGGCGAGCTCATAGTCCTTGTGGGACCCTCGGGCTGCGGCAAATCCACCACGCTGCGAATGGTCGCGGGGCTTGAGGACATATCCAAGGGGAAGCTCATCATAGACGGCAGGGACGTCACACAGATGCCGCCCAAGGATCGCGATATCGCAATGGTGTTCCAGAACTACGCGCTTTACGGACATATGACCGTTTACGAGAATATGGCGTTCTCGCTAATGCTCCGTAAGCAGAACAAGAACGAGATACATCAGAAGGTAATGGCGGCGGCGGAGATACTCGACCTTACGAGCCAGCTCAACAAAAAGCCCGGCCAGCTTTCCGGCGGCCAGCGGCAGAGAGTCGCCATGGGACGCGCTATAGTGCGCACTCCGAAGGTGTTCCTGTTTGACGAGCCGCTCTCGAACCTCGACGCGAAGCTGCGCAGCGCAACACGCCGCGAGATACTGCTGCTGCACAAGCGGCTGAACGCTACTATGCTGTATGTAACACATGACCAGACCGAGGCGCTCACGCTTGCCGACAGGATAGTTTGTATGTCCATGGGTCACGTTCAGCAGATCGGCACGCCGCTCGAGCTGTACGACACGCCCGCCAATCTGTTCGTTGCGGGATTTATCGGGCTTCCTCCGATGAACCTGTTCGATGTCGAGATAAAGAACGGTCAGGCTGTGTGCGCGGACTTCACTATGGATCTCACGCCCGAGGAGAAGCATATCCTCGGCGCTTACAACGGAAAGAGCGTTACAATGGGCGTTCGTCCCGAAAACGTTGTCCCCGGCGGCACGATAAACGTCGATGTCCACTCGAACGAAAATCTCGGACAGAACACACTTGTGAACGGCTCTGTCGGAAAGCACAGGATAACCTGCAAATTCCGCGACTGGTGCAATTACAAATACGGCGATAATGTCAAAGTATCCTTCAACAAGAAGCATTTCTTCGACAAGGACACCACAAACGCGATAAGATAAGGGGGAAACGGCTATGGCAGATCAGAAGCCCGCTAAAAAGCAGGGGCGCGGTATCAGGGAATTCTTCCGCAAGACCATGGTATCGCTGAAGCGTTCGCCGCAGAGGATCCCTCTTGTTTTTCTGGCGCTCGCTTTTCTCATATATTCGCTCAACCTCTCCTCGATAGCTAACACCACCGCGAGGATAAACGGAGCGAATATGGGGCAGTGCGAGTTTGTCGCGATGCTGTTCTCGATACTCGCGTTCGTTGTGTTTTTAAGGACGTTCCCGCGCCGCAAGAGCGCCAACAAGATAATGCTCGGACTGCTGTTCTTCATGCTGGCGCTGCTCGTGTTCGTCGATGCGGTGTATATAACAAGGATAGTCAGCGCGGTAACGCGTACGGAAAATCCCATAGTCATCGATGAGGCTTCAAAGTTTATAAGCACGGCGCAGACCATCGTATGGCTGCATATCGTGTTCGTCGGCATAACGGCGCTGCTGCTCGCGCTGCTGCCGCTGTATTCCAAAGCGATCAGAAAGATCAACACATCTATCGAGGTCGAGGGCAACGAAAATATTGACGCTATCGACATCTCGGAAGACGACGAGTGATCGGAGTTGGTTTTAAATGGCCAAAAACAATAAGAACGACACCGGCAGATCCGCCGCAAGCTACTACAAGCTGAAGACCGATGCCGTGGATCGCCTCGTGGATGCGAAAGACGCGCCGGAGGTGTCGGATGCCGAGATAAAAAAGTACACATCGAAGAAAAAACTTCGTATCCCGATGTGGCTCAAGATCGTGTTCGTAAAATTCTGGTTCGCCGGCGCAGTGTGCTACTTCTTCCTTTGGGGTCTGGGTATGTACCTGCAGGGGCTCGACCTTATGGTCGTGCTGGCCGTCGGGCTCGGAGTCGTGACCGACATTCTGGTGAACAGAGCGCTGCGGCATTTTGAAGCGGAGCCCGGCTCGAACGACAAGTGGATGATGGTGACGACGAGAAAATTCTGGTCGGTATTCCTGAACGTGCTGTATGCCGGAGTCCTGCTGTATTGCGTTTTCCGCACATACTATGCGATAAACGTTCTGATCGGCGTGAACGCGAACGCGGATCCCACGCAGGAGCAGTCTATGCTCGGTGTGGAGCCGATACTGTTCGGGCTGTTCTATCTCGGGTTCGATATGCTGTTCATCATCATCAAAAGAACGCTTAAAAGCATTTTCCGCGATGCCGCCGCAAAGGCCTCCGGAAACGTGATAAAAAAGTAAGGAGCGCTTATGATCAGAAAACTGTTTGCGGGCTCGGTCAGCGCGTGCTTCGAGCTTGACAACTCCCGCGCGTACAACAGCAACGGCAGATACGCCGTAAGTCTTGACGGTAAGGAGATCTTCACCGCGGACACCAATGTATTCTCACTGTTCGGGCTCGCTCCCGATACGCAGTATGAGGTCGGAGTCACCGGACACGAGTCTCTTGTATTCCGTACCGAGGCGGAGACCTGCGCCGTGAGCGTAAAGGATTTCGGAGCTGTCGGCGACGGTATCGCCGACGACACGCAGAGCATTCAGACAGCCGTTAACTGCCTGCCCGCGGGCGGCCGTCTTTATTTCCCCGCAGGCGTATATTATACCGCGCCTGTCAGTCTTAAAAGTCATATAACGATAGAGCTTTCGGAAAAAGCTGTCCTGCTCGGTCACACCGACCCCGCGCGTTATCCGCTTATCCCGGGTGAGCTTGCCGATATCGTCACGGGCGAGTCCGTGCATTTCGGCGCGTGGGAGGGCAACGCCGTTCCCATGCACCAGTCGCTTCTGTCCGCGGAATATGCCGAGGATATCCGTATCGTCGGCAGAGGTACCGTTGACGGTAACGCCGGGAACAGCAGCTGGTGGATAAACGTCAAGGAACAGAAGGTCGCGCGTCCGAGGCTTATTTTTTTTAACCGCTGCAAAAATATCACCATACATGGCATTACGGCGCAGAACTCGGCGTCGTGGCAGCTCCACCCGTATTTCTCGGAGCATCTGAGCTTCCTCGACCTTGCGGTGAACGCCCCGAAGGACAGCCCCAATACCGACGCGCTCGACCCCGAGGCCTGCGACGATGTGGATATCATCGGCTGCCGGTTCAGCGTCGGAGACGACTGCATAGCCATAAAATCCGGCAAGATAGAGCTTGCCCAAAAGTTCAAAAGACCCGCGAGCCGTCATACGATACGCAACTGCGTGATGCGCTTCGGGCACGGTGCCATAACGCTCGGGAGCGAGATGGCGGGCGGCGTCAGAGACCTTACCGTCGAGCGCTGCCTGTTCGAGCATACCGACCGCGGCATTCGCATAAAGACCCGCCGCGGCAGAGGAAAGCTCGCCGTGATAGACGGGGTGCTGTTCGAGAACGTCAGAATGGACGGAGTGCTTACCCCGATAGTTATGAATATGTGGTACAACTGCTGCGACCCCGACCGTTATTCCGAGTACAACACCACGCGGGAGAAGCTGCCGGTCGATGACAGAACGCCGTATCTCGGGAAATTCACGTTCCGCGATATGCAGTGCCTCAACTGCCACGTTGCGGCCTGCTACTGCGACGGGCTGCCGGAAATGCCTATCGACGATATCACGCTCGAAAACATCACCTTTACCTACGCCCCCGATGCAAAGCCCGGATATCCCTCGATGAAGAACAACAACGAGAAGCTTTGCAGGGCGGGAATGTATTTCGACAACATACGAAAGCTCACGATAAAGAATGTCAGCGTTGACGGCTGTGACGGCGACGAGCTCATCACACACAGCGTCGGCGAGCTTAAGAAGGACTGATTATGTACAAACAGATCGAAAGCTATATAAACAGGCTGGTTGACGGCTCAACGCCCGAGAGACCGCTCTGGAACATAGAGAAGATACGTCAGGGCAAGGACCCGGTGTGGAACTACATCGACGGCTGTATGCTGATCGCGCTGCTCAGCGCGGCGGAGATAACCGGCGAGCGGAAGTATTCCGACTTTGTCGAAAAATTCATCAGCTACTATGTACGGGATGACGGCGGGATCCGCGGGTATTTCCCCGAAAGGTTCAATCTCGATGATGTGAACGAGGGCAGAGTGCTGTTCGACCTCTACAAGGCGACCGGGAAGGAAAAGTACAGGACGGCGATACTGCTTATCCACGAGCAGCTTGAAAAGCAGCCCCGCACGATAACCGGAAACTTCTGGCACAAGAAGATATACCCGCACCAGATATGGCTCGACGGGATATATATGGCGCAGGTGTTCTGTGTCAGGTTCCAAAAGGAGTTCGGGGGCGGCGACTATTCCGATACGATGTCGCAGATACGCAACGTCCGCAAGCTTATGTTCGACGAGGGCAAGAAGCTGGCTTATCACGGCTGCGACTGCTCAAAGAGCGTGTTCTGGGCGGATAAGCAAACGGGGCTCTCAAAGAATTTCTGGCTCCGCGCGATCGGCTGGTTAACGGTGGCGCTCGCCGACATTATCGGCTACATCGACAACGAGGAGAACAAAGCCGAGCTCTGCGGCATTTTCCGCGAGGTCATCGACGGCGTGGCGCAGTACGCCGACCCGGAGACCGGTATGTATTATCAGGTCGTTGACCTCGGCGGCCGTGAGGGGAACTACCTCGAAACGAGCGGCAGCAGTATGATAGCCTACGCCATGATGAAGGGCGCGCGGCTCGGAGTCCTCGACAAGAAATACGCCGTACAGGGCAGAAAGACCTTTGACGGTATCTGCAAAAAGTACCTGAAAATAAATGACGCGGGAGAGCTTGACCTCGGCGGCATCTGCCTTGTCGCCGGGCTCGGCCCCGAAGATAACAGACAGCGCGACGGAAGCTATGAATACTATATCTCCGAGCCTGTGGTAGAAAATGACGCCAAGGGCGTGGCACCGTTCGTGCTGTGCTACACCGAGGTAAAAAGGCAGCTTGCGGAGGATGTGGATAAATGAATAACATTAAAATAGCATACATAGGCGGCGGGTCGAAGATGTGGGCGAGGGTCTTTATGAATGACCTCGCGCTCGCGGAGGACATCTGCGGCGAAATAGCGCTGTACGACATCGACATTCCGTCGGCGGAGATAAACAGGCGTATCGGCGAGCGCATCAACGCTCACCCGGACACCGTATCGAAATGGGAATACACGGTAAACGAGCGCATAGGCGACGCGCTTGACGGGGCGGATTTCGTGATATGCTCCATTCTTCCCGGCACATTCGATGAAATGGCCGCGGACGTGCATCTCCCCGAGAAGTACGGCATTTACCAGTCGGTAGGCGATACCGTAGGCCCCGGAGGTGTGCTGCGGGCAATGCGCACCGTCCCGATATACGAGGGCTTTGCGCGGGAGATAAAGGAGCACTGCCCCGGCGCCTGGGTGATAAATCTCACCAACCCGATGACGGCCTGCACCAAGACGCTGTATGACGTTTTCCCGGAGATAAAGGCCTTCGGCTGCTGCCACGAGGTATTCCACGCGCAGGAATTCCTTTGCTGCGCAGCGCACGAGATGCTCGGGATCCCGCGTCCGAAGCGTCGGGATATAGTTATCGACGCCTGCGGGATAAACCACTTCACCTGGATAACCGAGGCGAATTACAACGGCACCGACCTGCTGAAAATATTGCCCGGGTTCATTGACAGATATTACGAGAGCGGCTATTGCGAGCGCGAGGGGATAGCTCCGGACGGCTTCCGGGACGACCCGTTCCTGTACGGAAACAAGGTTAAAATGGACTTGTTCCGTCGCTTCGGAGTGCTCGCGGCGGCGGGCGACAGACACCTCGCCGAGTTTATGGACAACTCGTGGTACATAAAGGACAAGGCGGACGCGGAGAGCTGGCTATTCCACCTCACGACCGTTGACTACCGAAAAAAAGATGCCGCGGAGAAGATAGAGGGCTCGCGGCGTATAGCCGAAGGCACGGAGCCGGTGAAGGTGGCGCGAAGCGACGAGGAGGTCGTGGAGCTGATGAAGGCGCTGCTCGGGCTGATACCGCCGAAGGTATCGAACGCGAACGTTGTAAACGCGGGGCAGATGAGCGGACTGCCGCTCGGCTCGGTAGTTGAGACGAACTGCGTATTCGCGCGCGGCAGCCTAAAGCCTGTCGTGTCAAAGCCGCTCCCGGGCGATGTGAACGCGCTCGTGCTGCGAAACGCGCTTAACATCGAAAACACATATTACGGCATCAAAGAACGCGACCCGAACAGGATTTTCGAGGCGTTCATCAACCAGCCTCTGTGCAGCGGCCTGTCGCTTTCCGACGCGCGGGAGCTGTTCGGGTCAATGGCAGCTGCCACAGAAAAATATCTGAAGGCCTACTACCCCGCATTGGAGCTCAAAAAGTGACGGAAGCGTTTATATTCGCGGCAAATTCGGTACTGCCGATAGTGATACTTATCATGTTCGGCTATGTGCTCAAACGTATCGGACTGCTGACAAAGGAGTTCCTCGATACCGGCAACAAACTGGCGTTCCGTGCGCTGCTGCCGGTGATGCTGTTCTGCAACGTTTACGGCATAAAGCGGCTGGAGGATATAAACATCGGCTTTGTGCTTTACGGCATACTTTCCGTTATCGTGATATTCCTGCTCGCGGTGCCGGTGTGCTGCATTTTCACCAAAAACGGTGCGAAACGCGGAGTGCTGATACAGGCGGTATTCCGTTCGAACTACGCTATCATAGGCATACCGCTCGCGGCGTCGCTGTTCGGTGACAAGGGCGGGGCGGCGGCGGGAGTTATGTCCGCTTTCTGCATACCGCTTTTCAATATCCTCGCGGTAGTGACGCTGACCGTATTCAACGGGAGCGCCGAAAAGCGCAGGCTCGATATCCGGAAAATGCTGCTCGGTATCGTCACCAACCCGCTTATCATCGGAACTGTGGCGGGACTTATCGCGGTCGGCATTCGCGAGCTGTTCGTGATGTACGACATCAGCTTCCGGCTGAGCGATGTCACGATAGTCTATAAGCCGCTCGAAAGCATAAAATCTATCTGCACGCCGTTCGCGCTTATCGTACTCGGGGGAAGATTTGAGTTTTCGGGAGTCCCGAGGCTCTGGAAGGACATAGTTTTCGGGACTGTCATACGGACGGTCGCGGTACCGCTGCTCGGACTGATATGCGCCTATATGCTCCGTAATGTCCTTAATTTTTCCGGTGAGCATTTCGCCTCCTATATCGGTGTGTTCGCTACCCCTGTGGCGGTGTCCTCCGCCATTATGGCAAAGGAGATGGAAGCCGATGATGAGCTTGCCGGGCAGCTTGTCGTGTGGTCGAGCCTTGTAAGTACATTCACGATATTCATATATGTGACGGCGCTTGTGATGCTCGGGATATTCTGACAGAAAATATCCGTTATGTCCATAAAGCGGGACGGTTTTGTTATCGCTTTTATAACGGTTTGGATTTACAATAGTAGTAACAAGAGACCCGTAAGGGGTCGGAAAAATACGGAGGGTAACATCTATGATACTGGATATGTTCAGCTTGAAAGGCAAAGTCGCTGTCGTAACGGGAAGCAACACCGGTCTCGGACAGGGCATCTCAAAGGCGTTCGTCGAAGCGGGAGCAAAGGTCCTCGGCGTATCGAGATCCCCGAGCGATGATACGGAAAAAATGCTCGGCTCGGAGAATTTCTCCTACATCACGGCCGATCTTTCCTCGCTCGACCCGGTCGATACGATCGTAAATACGGCGGTGGAAAAATACGGCAGGCTCGATATACTTGTAAATAATGCAGGCATCATAAAGCGCGAGGACAGCATAGATTTCTCGGTAGAAAACTGGGACGTTGTGATGAACACCAACTGCCGCACGCTGTTCTTCCTCTCGCAGGCCGCGGCAAAGCAGTTCATCAAGCAGAAGAGCGGCGGCAAGATAATCGCGATAGCAAGTATGCTCTCCTATCAGGGCGGCATAAGAGTACCGAGCTACACCGCGAGCAAATCCGCCGTCAAGGGCATCACGATGACAATGGCGAACGAGTGGGCAAAGTACGGTATCAACGTGAACGCGATAGCTCCCGGATATATGGCCACCAACAACACCGAGGCGCTCCGCAATGACGCCGACAGAAGCGCCGCGATACTTGAGAGGATCCCCGCGGGCAGGTGGGGTACTCCCGACGACCTTATGGGCGCCGCGGTATTCCTCGCGTCCTCCGCAAGCGACTATGTGAACGGCTTCACGCTGGCAGTCGATGGCGGCTGGCTCGCAAGATGACAGACAGAACGGGTCGCTGACGCTTGAGACCCGGGGAAACCTTTTCCGAAGAAAAGGTTCTCCCCCGGACCCCCTTCCAAAAAACTTATCTTTGCTTCGCGATTTATCGACAACTGTCTGCGGATATAGAAATTTATATTTTATACTAATTTCAAATCAATGTATAGACACATTCGTTTCTTCCCCCGCCGGAGGCGGGGGAAGAAACAGAAAAATATATTGTCTGCAGTTTGAAGTGATAATAGTATTAGAAAATACACGTTTAATTTGTTCAGGAGGGAACAGAAAAAATGGACAATAAAAAATATCTCGAACAGCTCGAATGCACCGGCATTGTGCCTGTCATAAAGCTTGAAAACACGGCCGACGCGGTGAACCTCGCGAAAGCGCTGTACGACGGCGGCATACGCTGCGCCGAAGTGACTTTCCGCGCCGAGGGAGCCGACAAGGTCATCTCCGATATGGTAAAGGCGTACCCGGATATGCTCGTGGGCGCGGGCACCGTCCTCACCACAGACCAGTGCGACAGAGCGATAGAGGCGGGCGCGAAGTTCTGTGTGGCTCCCGGGCTCAACCCGAAAGTAGTCGAGCACTGCCTCAAAAAGGGAGTTCCCTTTACGCCGGGCGTGGCCAACGGCTCGCAGATCGAGCAGGCTATGGAGCTCGGGCTCGATTTCGTGAAGTTCTTCCCCGCGGAGCAGGCGGGCGGGCTGCCGTATATCAAGGCGATATCGGCTCCGTATTCGTCGATGAGATTTATGCCCACCGGCGGCGTAAACGAGAACAATCTCAATACCTACCTCGCGTTCAGGAAGATCGTATGCTGCGGCGGCAGCTGGATAGTTCCCGACAAGCTCGTCAAGGCGGGCGACTGGGAAGGCATCACGGCGCTGTGCCGCTCGGCGGTGAACAAGATGCTCGGCTTCTCGAC
The DNA here is from genome assembly GCA_017458655.1 of Ruminiclostridium sp. Classification (GTDB taxonomy): domain Bacteria; phylum Bacillota; class Clostridia; order Oscillospirales; family Ruminococcaceae; genus Ruminiclostridium_E. Next base: position 10,637 of record JAFTAG010000186.1, read on the forward strand.
CGCCCATATCGGTATCAACTGCGAGAACGAGAATGAAGCTATGGACGTTACCGGAAGCTTCGCGAAGATGTTCGGCTGGGAGCAGAGACCCGGCAGCAGCAGCATCTTCTCCGACACGCTCATAGAGTGTATGAAGTCGCCGTTCAAGGGCACGAAGGGTCATATCGCGGTAAGCTGCAACAGCGTTCGCAGAGCCGTTTATCAGCTTGGCTGCAAGGGCGTCGAGTTCGATATGTCCACCGCAAAGTATGACGCCGACGGAAGAATGACGGTAGTATATCTTAAGGACGAATTCGCGGGCTTCGCGATACACCTCACCGAAAGAAAGTAACAGTAAGGAGAACAAACTATTATGGCAAAGATAATCACAATGGGCGAGATCATGCTCAGGCTTTCCACCCCCAACAACGAAAAGTTCATTCAGGCTGACGAATTTGATATCAACTACGGCGGCGGCGAGGCGAATGTGGCCGTGTCGCTCGCGAATTACGGTCATGACGCGGAATTCGTCACCGCCGTGCCCGACAACCCTATCGGTATGTGCGCTATAGCGGCGCTCCGCAAGTACGGCGTTGAAACGAAGCACATCGCGAAATGCGGCGAGCGTCTCGGTATCTACTTCCTCGAGACCGGCGCCTCAATGAGAGCGTCAAATGTCGTTTACGACAGGGCGCATTCCTCCATATCGACAGCGGACGCGTCGAAATTCGACTTTGACGAGATATTCGAGGGAGCCGACTGGTTCCACTTCACGGGCATCACTCCCGCAGTCTCCGACCTTGCGGCGGAAGTCACCGAGGTCGCTCTGAAAGCCGCAAAGAAGCACAATGTGACCGTTTCCTGCGACCTTAACTTCCGCAAGAAGCTCTGGTCGAGCGAGAAGGCTCAGAAGGTAATGACCAACCTTATGAAGTATGTCGATGTCTGCATAGGCAACGAGGAGGACGCCGAGAAGGTGCTCGGCTTCAAGCCCGGCAGCACCGATGTAACAAAGGGCGACCTCGAGCTTTCCGGCTACGTCGATATCTTCGGCAGAATGATAGATCAATTCGGCTTCAAGTACGTTATCTCATCGCTGCGCGAGAGCCATTCCGCATCGAACAACGACTGGTCTGCGTGCATTATGGACGGCAAGACAAAGGAATTCTATCATTCCAGAAAATATAACATCAATCCCATCGTTGACCGCGTAGGCGGCGGCGACTCATTCGCGGGCGGCCTTATCTGCGGCCTGTGTGACGGGAAGGATTTCAAGGCAGCGCTTGAATTCGCTGTGGCGGCTTCCGCGCTCAAACACACGATACCGGGCGACTTCAACCTCGTTACCCGTGCGGACGTAGAAACGCTCGCGGGCGGCGACGCTTCCGGACGCGTACAGCGTTGAACGCGATGATGAAGCTGTTTATCCGCGCGCATGACCTCGGCGTAAAGGGCGAGGAGAGCATCGTATCGAGACTTGACGAGCTCGGGCTGGACGGCGTTCAGCTTGTGACGTACAAGTGCCTTGACGATGTGAGCTATGCGCCCGGAGCGATCACCGCGGAGCGCGCAGAAAGATTCCGCAGTGCGTTTGAAGCCGCGGGAAAGACAGTCCCGCTCATAGGCGCGTATTTCAACCCCGTTCACCCGGACGAAAGCAAGATAACAAAGGGCGTCGCGGTGTTCAAGGATCACCTCGCGCTCGCAAAAAAATTAGGCTGTGACATCGTAGGCTCGGAGACGGGCTCCTACAACGGCGACAAGTGGACGTATCACCCGCTGAACCGCACGGAGGAAGCTGTGGAGCGCGTTGTGCGCACCTTCGCGGAGCTTGCCGGATATGCCGGGGACTGCGGCGTGAACATCGGTATGGAGGGCGCGTTCGGCCACGTCTGCTACGATGTTAAGACGCTGGAGCGCGCGGTAAAGACGATAGGCGCGGATAACATACGGATAATTTTCGACCTTTACAATTACCTCGACAGCGCGGGCGGCTCGAATACCGACAAAATGTACGACATACTCGCCGAAGGCCTCCAGACCTTCGGTGACAGGATATGCGTGTTCCACATCAAGGACTGCACGGTAAACGAGGACGGCTCGCTGAAGCAGTGCGGCGTCGGCAAGGGCATCTTCGACTATTACAGGATACTTTCCGAAATAAAGAAGGTCTGCCCCGACGCGAACCTTGTGTTTGAAGGCACGACGGGCGACGACATAGCTCCCGCCGCTGCTCACATAAAAGAAAGACTATAAGGAGTTCACAATGAAATTAGACATCAGATACAGCAATCACCCCGACGATTCAAAATACTACGACACCGAAAGGCTCCGTAAGAATTACCTTATCGAGAAGGTCTTCGAGGCGGACGAGATATCGCTCACCTACTCGCATCAGGACAGAATGATCGCGGGCGGCGCAATGCCGGTCAACGGCGAACTTAAGCTCGGCAGCACAAAGGAGCTCGGTACGGAATACTTCCTCGAAAGACGCGAAATGGGCATCATCAACGTCGGCGGCAAGGGCACGGTCGTGCTCGACGGGACGGAATACGCGCTCGGCTACAAGGACGGACTTTACATAGGAATGGGCACAAAGGAGATAATCTTCCGCTCGGAAAGCGCCTCCGCGCCCGCGAAATTCTACATCAACTCCAGCCCCGCGCACAAGACCTATCCGACCGTATATATCACAAAGGACAAGGCAAATCACCGTCCTCTCGGAAGCGGCGAGAATATGAACAAGCGCGTGGTGAATCAGTATATCCACCCGGCAGTATGCGAGTCCTGCTCGCTGCAGATGGGAATGACAGAGCTTGACCCGTGCAATTCGTGGAACACCATGCCCTCACATACGCACGAGAGAAGAATGGAAGTATATTTCTACTTCGAGCTCGAGGACGACAATGTAGTGTTCCATTTTATGGGTCAGCCGCAGGAGACCCGCCATATCATCATGCACAACGAGCAGGCTGTCATCAGCCCGAGCTGGTCTATCCACAGCGGTACCGCCACAAGCAACTACACATTTATCTGGGGTATGTGCGGCGAAAACCAGACCTACGACGATATGGACAACATAAGCAATCTTGACCTGAGATAACAATCCACAGCAGCTGTTAAAGTGCTTTAAAACTACTCTACGAAAGGTGTGGGCAGCGTTATGGCTTACTTGACTTTACGAGGAATCAACAAGATATACCCGAACGGCTATCATGCCGTGCATGACTTCAATCTCGAGATCGAAAAGGGCGAGTTCATCGTCTTTGTCGGCTCGTCCGGCTGCGGCAAATCCACCACCCTGCGTATGATCGCGGGACTCGAGAATATCAGCAAGGGCGAATTTCTGATAAACGGCGTAAGGGCGAACGAGAAAGGCCCCCGTGAGCGCGGCGTGGCTATGGTGTTCCAGAGCTATGCGCTTTACCCACATATGACAGTCTATGACAACCTCGCCTTCGGACTTACGCTGCAGGGCGTTGACGACGATGTTATTGAGAAGAGAGTAAACGCCACCGCGGGGATACTCGGACTTACCGATTATCTCGAGAGACTGCCCCGTGAGCTGTCGGGCGGTCAGCGTCAGAGAGTCGCGGTCGGCCGCGCCATAATCCGCAAGGTCGATATCTTCCTTATGGACGAGCCGCTGTCCAACCTCGACGCGAAACAGCGTGTCACGATGCGCTCCGAGATAACGCAGATACACCGCGAGACCGGTGCTACGACGATATACGTTACCCACGACCAGACCGAGGCTATGACCATGGCCGACAGGATAGTCGTAATGAAGGACGGCTATGTGCAGCAGGTCGGAACGCCCTACGATCTCTACTTCAACCCGGTAAATATGTTCGTCGCGGGCTTTATCGGCGAGCCGCCGATGAACTTCATCGAGGGCACGCTCAGCGGTGGCAGGATAGAGCTTGCAAACAACACTATCGACCTGAACGGCGTTGCCGACAAGTCGGTGATCGAAAAGTATGAGGGGCAGGAGGTCGCTTTCGGCTTCCGACCCGAGGCGATAAAATTGTCGGAGGACGGCGAAAACACTATCGCCCTTACCGGCATAGTGGAGCTTATCGAGCTGCTCGGCGACAACACCAACGTTTATGTGGATATGCACGGCATCAACTGCATACTGAAAGTCGATCCGCATATCTCGCCGAAGGCCGACAGCGCGATCACCTTCCACATACCGTATGAGAACGTTTATCTGTTCGACAGGCAGACGGAAAAGCGCATTAAGCTCAAAGAGAAAAACGAGAAAAAACAGTAAGTACAGAAACGGTGACTGATATAATGAAAGATCTGAACAGAACAAATTATTCCGCGGGAAGTCGCCCGATAAAGGTGCTCCAGTTCGGCGAGGGAAACTTTTTAAGAGCGTTCGTTGACTGGATCTTACAGGATCTGAACGCAAAAGGCGTGATAAACGCCGATGTCGCGGTAGTGCAGCCCACCCCCCGCGGCAGGGCAGCCGAGCTTGCAAAACAGGACGGATTATATACCGTCTGCCTTGAAGGCATCGAAAACGGCAAAAAGGTGCAGAGCCGCGAGATCATAGACGTGCTGCGGGACTTTATCGACCCCTATACACAGTATGAGAAGTTCCTTTCCTACGCCGCAAGCGACGACCTCGAGACCGTCATATCGAACACGACCGAGGCCGGTATCGCGCTCGACAAAACGGACACGGACTTTTCCGTCTGCCCGAAGAGCTTTCCGGGGAAGCTCCTCGCATTCCTGAAAGCGCGCTATGACAGGTTTTCGGGAGCCGCCGACAAGGGGCTCGCCATAGTTCCCTGCGAGCTTATCGACCACAACGGCGACGAGCTGAAACGCGTGCTGAACGAGCTCGCAAGGATAAACGGTATGGACGACGCGTTCATCGGTTGGCTGAACTCGGCGAACCACTTCACAAATACGCTCGTTGACCGCATCGTACCCGGCTATCCCCGTGACAACGCCGCGGCGATCTGCGAGGAAACGGGCTATAACGACAACAGCATCGTCAAGGGCGAGGTCTTCCACCTGTGGGTGCTGCAGAAGGAGCCGTTCGTGCAGGAGAAGCTCCCCGCCGACAAGTCGGGTCTGAATGTCATCTTCGCGGACGACATCACGCCCTACAAGCAGCGCAAGGTGAAGATACTCAACGGCTCGCATACCGCAATGGTGCCGATAGCGTACCTCTGCGGCATAGATACCGTCCGCGAGGCGATAACCGACGAGGACATCGGAAGGTTTATCCGCGATATGGTGAACGAGGAAGTCAAGCCGACCATAGACCTGCCCGCGGACGAGATGACCGCATTCGCAAACGCGGTCACGGAGCGCTTTATGAACCCGTATATCCGTCACGAGCTTATGTCTATAGCGCTCAACTCGACGACCAAGTTCAGGACGCGTCTGCTGCCGTCGTACAACGACTACCGCGCGAAATTCGGCAGGACACCGAAGCATATACTGTTCGCGCTCGCGTCGATGACCGTGTTCTTCCGCGGCAAGCGCGGCAGCGAGGATATAGAGCTGAAGGACGACGAGGCGTATCTCAAATTCTGGAAGGAGCTCTGGCAGCTCTCCGACTTTGATAAGATAGCCGAAAAGGTGCTTACCGCGCGCGACCTCTGGCAGCAGGAGCTGACCGACGACGATAACGTAAGCGTTCTCGCGGGCTTCATAAGGAACATCTGCGAAAAGGGCGAGCGGGCCGCGTTAAAGGGATTTCTGAGTGAATGACAATGAAAAAGACTATAGTGATCACCCCGTCCGACTCGGTTGGAGTAGCGCTCGTGCCGCTGAAAAAAGGCGAGACGGCAGAAGGCGTGACGCTTACCGAGGACATCGAAAAGGGGCATAAATTCGCACTTAAGCCCATTAAAACGGGCGACAAAATAATAAAATACGGCGAGGTCATAGGCAGAGCGACTGCGGACATCACCGCGGGCGAGCACATACACAGCCACAATATGACGACCTGCCTCGACGGTACGCTCGAATATTCGTACAGCCGCAAGGATATCGCACCCGCAGCGGGCGTAAAGCCGCTCACGGTCAATGTGTATGAGCGGAAAAACGGCGAGGTCGGCATACGCAACGAGCTCTGGGTGATACCCACGGTCGGCTGCGTGAACGCACAGGCGAGAGCTATCGTTGACGCGTTCCGCCGCAAGCACGGTGAACTGCCGGGGATAGACGGGTGCTTTACATTCACGCACCCCTACGGCTGCTCACAGATAGGCGAGGATCACGAACGCACAAAGCGTCTGCTGCAGAGAATGGTGAAGCACCCCAACGCGGGCGGCGTGCTGGTGCTCGGGCTGGGCTGCGAGAACAACCGTATGGACGTGTTCCGCGAAACTCTCGGGGAATATGACGAGAGCCGCACGGGATTCCTTATCGCGCAGGATGTGCCGGACGAGATCGCCGAGGGCGTGAACCTCCTCGAAAAGCTGTACGAAAATGCCAAAAACGACAAGCGCGTCGAAAAGGATATCTCGTGCTTAAAGGTCGGGCTGAAATGCGGCGGCTCGGACGGGCTTTCGGGAATCACCGCGAACCCGCTGGTAGGGCGGTTCTCCGACTATATGGCGGCGGCGGGCGGGACTACCGTGCTCACCGAGGTTCCGGAGATGTTCGGCGCGGAGCAGCTTCTGATGGACAGAGCAAAGGACGAGCAGACCTTCGATAAGATAGTGGAGCTGATAAACGGCTTCAAGACATATTATCGGAAGCACGACCAGCCGGTGTATGAGAACCCGTCGCCCGGAAACAAGGCCGGCGGTATCACCACGCTTGAGGACAAGTCGCTCGGCTGCACGCAGAAGTCCGGCACGCAGGCGGTATGCGATGTGCTGTTCGACGGCGATACGCTCACCGCGCACGGCCTCAATCTGCTCAACGGCCCCGGGAATGATATGGTGGCTGTTACGAACCTCGCGTGTGCGGGCTGTCATTTAGTGCTGTTCACAACAGGCCGCGGAACGCCCTTCGGGGGCTTCGTCCCCACGATAAAAATATCCACGAACTCGGATTTAGCCGCAAGAAAGCCGAACTGGATAGACTTCGACGCGGGGACTATCGTTGCGGGCGACAGCTTCGACAGCAAGCTCGGCGAGCTCATAAAGCTCGTAGCGGAGGTCGCAAGCGGCAGACAGACCGTGAACGAACGTTACAATTCCCGTGATATAGCGCTCTTCAAAACGGGCGTGACACTTTGACAACAGGAGACAAAAACGATATGAGAAAGTTTATGGATAAGGACTTTGTCCTTTACAACGAGACCGCGGTGAAGCTCTACGAGGGCTACGCGAAGGATATGCCGATCTTCGACTTTCACTGCCACCTCCCGATACAGGAGATCTGCAGCGACAGGAAATTCGCGTCTATAACCGAATGCTGGCTCGGCGGCGACCACTATAAGTGGAGACTTATGCGTGAAATGGGCGTTGACGAGAGCTACATCACCGGCGACAAGGGCGATTTCGAGAAGTTTATGAAATACGCGGAGGTAATGCCCTACGCTATCGGCAACCCTATCTACCACTGGACGCACCTTGAACTGCAGAGATATTTCGGCATTTACGACATTCTCTCGCCCGAGACCGCGAAGGACATTTTCGACAAGTGCAACGAAAAGCTCCAAACGCTCACCGCGAGAAAGCTTATCACAATGAGCAACGTAAAGAAGCTGTTCACGACGGACGACCCTATCGACGACCTGCATTTCCACAAGCAGCTCAAAGAGGACAAGTCCTTTACCGTGGAGGTCGCTCCCGCGTTCAGACCCGACAAGGCGATAAACATCGAGCTGCCGACCTATGTTCCGTATATCGCGAAGCTCGCGGACGCGGCCGATGTCCGTATCGACGGTATCGACAGCCTGTGTGAGGCGCTCACGAAGCGTATCGAGTATTTCGACAGCGTAGGCTGCGTATGCTCCGACCACGCGCTCGACGTTGTGATGTTCAAGCCCGCCGACAGGGATAAGGTGGACAAGATAGTGAAGAAGGCGCTTGCGGGCGACGATATCACGCCCGACGAGATAAAGCAGTACAAGGGCTATGTGCTCGTTCACCTCGGAAAGCAGTACGCGAGACTGCACTGGGTACAGCAGTATCACATCGGAGCGCTGCGCAACAACTCCCGCAGGTATATGAGCCTGCTCGGCCCCGATACAGGATTTGACGCTATCGAGGATCAGTGCTTTGCGGAGCCGCTCGCACAGCTGCTCGATACGCTCGACAGCACTGACGAGCTCCCTAAGACGATACTTTACTGCCTCAACCCGCGCGACAACGAGGTCATCGCGACGATAATGAACTGCTTCCAGCAGGGCGGCATCGTCGGCAAGATGCAGTTCGGCTCGGCGTGGTGGTTCAACGACCAGAAGGACGGTATGCAGAAGCAGCTCACGGCGCTCTCGCAGCTCGGGCTCGTCTCGAAGTTCGTGGGAATGCTCACCGACAGCCGCAGCTTCCTTTCCTACACGCGCCACGAATATTTCAGAAGGATACTCTGCAATATGTTCGGCGAGCTTATCGAGAACGGCGAATATCCCGGCAATATCGAGCTCGTAGGACAGATAGTGAAGGATATAAGCTACAACAACGCTGTAAAGTATTTTGCCAAGTGATCGCGGAACATCAGCGGCGGAAGTATAACGCATAACAGATCGGAAAAGCTGCACAGATGACACTGCGCGGCTTTTTCCGGTCATACGGAGCCGATATGTGATGAAATGATGAAATTCATTATGAAAATATGCCGAAACTATTGCTATTTTTGTCGGATAGTTGTATAATAATATTAAAGTGACCGCTGTATCTTCGACAATATTCGGAAAGGTTTACGACAATGTATAAAGTTGAACAGCTCAAAAAATATAAATATTTTGCCGAACTGCTTGAAAACGCAAAGCTTGAACATATCATCGACCCGCTGACCGGACTTATCGCAAGGCCGTATATACTCGGGTTCGCGAAGTCGCTCATCGGCGATAATATACCGTTCACTTTCGGTATGCTCGACCTCGACAACTTCAAATTCGTGAACGACACCTACGGACACAGCGCGGGCGACGCGATACTGAAAGGCGTATCGGAGGCGCTTTCGGTGTATCTGGACGGCTTCGGCATAGCCGGAAGGTTCGGCGGAGACGAGGTACTTATCGTTGATGTCAGAGATATCAAGTATGCGGAAAAAAAGGCCTTTTTCAAAGAGATGTACACCGACGGCAAGGTGCTCCGCAGAAATTTCGAGCTCGATGAGTGCTGCCCTTTCATTACCGGAACGATAGGGTGCGCCACATTCCCCGATGATGCCGCCGAATACGACGAGCTGTTCGCTATGATAGACAAGACGCTCTACCGCGGAAAGAGCAAGGGCAGGAACTGCTACATAATCTATGTCGAGGAAAAGCATAAGAATATGGAGATACGAAAGCTCGCCGGCCGCGGTATCAGCGCCATAATGCAGTCCATAACAAGACAGGTCGAGTTTGTTCCCCACATAGAAAACAAGTTCCGGTCTATAATCCCTCTGCTCAAGGAAGAATTCGGTATGACCGATCTTTATTATACCGACAGGAATAATATACTTCACGCTGTTCTCAACAAGGAGTTTTCGGAAAGCGTACCGGACATCGGACAGATAACGAACGACGATTACTTCCGCACAAATACGATCAATGACCTCGAGGCAAGCGCTCCGGCGGTTTTCGGAGTGCTCAAAAAGCATAAAATGGACAATGTGCTTATTGTAAAGATAGCTATGAATGATAAGACGGACGGATATATCGTCTGCGCCGAGCCGCACAGCCGCCGTATATGGCAGGACGATGAATGCGCGGTGATATACTTCCTCGCAAAGCTTATCGCGGCGGAGATACGCGTGCACGGCGAGAAGCTCCCCGAGTGACGGGCATTTTCAATGTGTATAAAAGCGACCGACCGAGCAAGTACGCTCGGTCGGTCTTTTTTATTTTTATTCCGCGGGTGTTTCCTCGGGGATATCGCCGCTGCGAACGGGAATTACGACCGTCGAATCGTACAGCTCTATCGAATACACCTCGGACAGGTCGAGCGGCTCGTCAAATGTGCCGTCGAGAAGCTGCTCGTCGGAGACAAGACTGTACCAGCCGCCGGTGTATGCCGCGATCTCGCGTACCGTTCCGTCCTTGCAGGTGACTGTCACGGTGCCGTTGGCGTACAGGTCATAGTCGCTGTTCTGCTGGTGAATGCGGAAGCCGAGCGGGGAAATGTCTATCTCGCGGTCACCCGTTACCTCGTCGGATACGGTTGTGCTTACCATTGTATCGGACGGTTCGGTAAGGAGTATCGTGATATATCCCGCCGTGTGCCTGTATTCTCCCGAGCAGTCCACCACCCTGCGCACTATCGGATAACCGTCGGAATCGTCGGTGGGAAGGAAGTGCTCGATCACCCTTATCGTGCAGCCGTTCTCATCGGAGGACAGCGGGACTGCCGTTGTCGCACAGTCGGCGACACCGTCATATCGCTCCGCCAATATTTTGATGTGATATGTCTCGACCCCGTTTTGGGCGGTATAGAACACTTTATCGAAATAATCGGGATCGTCGGAATGTATATCCCATACTATCTTGCAGACAAAGCCGTCGAACTGCGCGCTTGCTATGGTGGCAGTCGTCCCGTCGGACATTTGGAAGGAAGACCCCACTGTCAGTGCCGGTTCACCTCCCTCACGGTAAACTAACTCGCCGCAGATAACGATATTCTTGACCGCGCTCGGGTCGATAGGCTCGGACAGCTCATAATGCCACCACAGCTTGCTCCCTTCTTCGCCGGTCTGTACCGTTCCGCCGCTGTTTTCGGTGCCGCCGCAGTCTTCTATGGTATCAAGTATCTTCCTGCTCCCGTCGGCCATTTCAAGATATGTGTCGTGCAGGCTGAACCCTTTACCTGCAAGCTCGGCGTGACTGTATTCAAATGTTATCATCACCGAATCGCGGCAGACGGTAACGCTCTCAACGGGTATCTTATCGCCCCATTTGAACGAGACCTCCTTGTTTATCTCATATTCGGCTATGGGAACATCGGGCGTTTCGGGCTCGAGAACGATCATTCCCACATTTTCGTCAAGGAAGGAGATAAGCTCCTCCTCGCCCTCGCGCGTGAAGTGTCTGAACCTCAGCTTTAACGGCTCGCCGGACATCACGCGGTTATAGACGACCTCGCCGAGACAGCTTGCGGTATCGCCGTCGGTGCCGAGCAGATCCACCCTTGTTCCGTGTGAAATATTCGGCTCGATATTATTGTCGCCGCAAGGTACGATGGTTGGTACAGTGCCGTCCTCGGGCAGCCCGTTTTTGAACGTTACGTCGTACTGCAGCCTGAGCGTCAGCCCGTCGAAGGTCAGCCAGTTTATCGTGATGTCGCAGTTCTCCGTCTCAACATGCGCGTCGGTGAGGTAATGCCTGTTTTCCTCGGGCGGTACGGTGACGGGGAAGAAGTAATCGGGGTATATGCTCGATATTTCCTCGCTGTCAAGCCTGCATTCATCGAGCTGCACCTCCGAGACCTCGTTTATATCTATCGGCTCGTCAAATTTTCTCACTATCCATGCGAGACCGGAGTCGTCGTCCGCCGTTATCGTGCTTCTCATATGTGTTCCGATGACCGTCCCGTCCCGCATGATAACGCTTATCTCCGCTTTTCCGAGATCGTCGGGCGGCCGCTTGAAGTACCTGTTCACGACTGCTGTAACGTGGGTCGGAGTTACATACGCGTCGTCAATGATCAGTGTTTTTACTTCATTCTCAACAGCTCCGAGCATTGCCTTTTTTACAACGCAGTCGGGGTCTGAATGCACCGTTACCGCGAAAGCCTCGTCGTCCGTCGTGCAGGACTTGTCGGTAAGGTCGATAAGGTCACGCCCGAACGATATGCGCACGGTGTCGGCGGGCTCATACAGCGCGACCGTCCCGTGGCAGTCCTTTACCATATTGCTGTCATTGTCCGGGCTTCCCCCCGCGGTACCGTACACAGCCCCGTTTATGCCCATGGGTCTGATATCCGAACGGGTCGTTCCTATTATATCATAGTAGAATGTCACGACCGCAGAATCGAACTCATACCCCGTGAAATGCACAGCCTCACCGTCGAGCACCACTGTCTCGTCCATAGGCACGATGCCGTTGACTGCTTTTCCGGCCGCCTCTATCTCGATCTTGCCGCGCACATCTTCCGAGGCAATGATCGCGTTTGTCGTCTCCTCCGCGCTCTGCGCCGGTTCGATATCCGAATGATACCCCGCGTCCGCATCCCTCACATCGGGACCTTTGAGCCCGCCGTGCTCATTCAGCCAGCCAACCCCGAACACAGCCCCGGTAAGCACCGCGGCCGCGCCCGCGACACCCGCGACGGCGGTAAATACCTTGTGCGACTTCTTCGTCTCGACGTATTCCGGAGTTATCTCCGTAAGCTTCATCTGTCTTACTTTTTCTTTTTTATTGCTCATACCTTTCGCCCTTTCGTAGATCGTTCCTATAAATTCCTTATCATCTGCGACGGGGGCTTCTGTGTATGCTTCGGACAATGCTTCATCAAAAAAATCTCTGTAATTCATCACCAAGATCATTCCTTTCATCGAGCAGCAGTCTTTTCAGCTGCGACCTGCCCCTGCGAAGGCGGGACGATACCGTATTGGCGCTTATCCCGAGAATCCGTGCGATCTCGTCCAGACTGTAGCCCTCGTAGTAATACATATACAATGTGATACGATTGTTTTTACGGATCCTGCGGAGAAGCTTAAGCATACCGTCGGTTTGTCCGCTGTCGTAATATGTCTCGTTCTCCGCTTTTTCAAGAGGCTCGGAGAACCTGTACCAGTATGACCGCAGCAGACTTTTGCAGCGGTTCACGGTACATCTTATCAGCCACGCCTTGACGTGTTCGTCGCTCTCGAAGGTCATACCGCAGGTAAAAAGCTTAAGGAACACGTCCTGCGAAATGTCCTCCGCGTCGCTGCTGTTCCTGACATAGCACAGTGCGGCGGCAAAGACCGTCTTTCTGTACAGCCCGACATAATATTCAAGATCAGACTTGTTCAATCGCATCTCACCCCCTTCTTTCGGAAGCTTTATTATTCACCGCCTCCGTGCGGCGTTTTGAAAAACTCCCTTACGACATCCGTGTCGTCGGAAAGGCCTTTCACATATAATACGAATGACGGCCGGAAAATCGTTCACTTTTCCGAAAAAAATTCCGATTCGGCGATATCAACAATATTATACATCATTTTTGCAGCAAATGCAACAAAGGCGCACAGAACAGCCCGTGCGCCTTTGTGTGTTGTTATAAGACATATCCGCTTGGTATAGGTCACAAACGAGCACCGAGGCAGCATTTATGCCGCGAAAGCATATTGACAATGAGTTTGATCGTGGTAGGCTGCCCGTGCTGCCGGACTACCGCGATCATCGAGGCTCGTTGTCAATATGACCGTGGAATAAATGCGGTCAGTTCTCACCTACACCTACCGGATAAAAGTCTTTCTTACGGCTTCACCTCGTAGGAAACTCCGTTCGCGGAAAGAGTTATGCTCTGCGCGTTTTCGTAATCGACCGGCGGGAATACCAGATGCAGATAACACATATTTTCTATCATAAGGTCACCCCAGCCCTTGGTGTCGCGGGTGGTGAACGCCTGCTCGAGGTCGGGCGTGTATTCCGTACCATCGACCGTGAGCACGAACTGCTCGGCGAATTTCCGGGCGCGCTCCATTCCGGATATCTTCAAATAATCCTCCAATTCCTCGCGAATGCCGCAGGAAAGGCTGAAAACAGAGCTGTGCGCGCCGAATTCTCCGTAGGTAAGTATGAATTCCGTACCGTCCGCTTCATATACGAGCCCCTCGGACAGATCGTACCAGCTTCTCGGAGCTTCCTTGAGCACGTTTTCGGGCAGCGTGAAGCGGAACTGCATATCGACATCGTAGGTTTTCAGCATTCCGAAGAAGTCATAATATGACATCCCGACCGCTCCGAAATCGGCTATCTCTTCATCTAACACATAATGCTTGACAAGCGTCCCCTCGGTATTCAGCCCGAATTCGGCGAGTTCTTCATCACTGTGCGCTGTGTCGCTCTCGTCATTTGCCAGCGTGTGTATCCTCACGATATCGAACACGACCTCCTCGCCCTGCGTTACCCAGTAAGGCGGTACGCGCGCGCTGACGTGATACAGCGACGGGTCTTCCTCGTCCTTTACGCCTTTGCTGTATGTTATCGCGTAGCTGTCCCGCTTGTTCTCAAACTCGTAGGTGCCTATCGCCTGCGTATAGACGCCGATAACATCGTTTGCCGCCGTGACCTCGGGGTCGCTCACCGTGATGTCTATGAGCATCATCGGGTCCTGCGTATCGCCCGCGATACCGAGTATCTTCGCAGTGAAAATGCCCTTTTCGAGCGTCTCCCCCATTACGGGGTACAGCTTGTCCGTGCCGTCGGAGCCGTTATCCTCCGCGAAGTTCTCCGCGGTGTAGATATAGCCCTCGTCCGCGAGCTGCTTTGTCGCGCTGTCACCGAAATATTTTGTGAACATTTCCGACAGGAGCCCAAAGCTTACCGCTCCCACCGAAGCGGTCAGCGCCGCTGCCGCCGCTATCGAAGCCGCTATAATGACAGGCTTCTTCATTTTAAATCTCTTTTTTTCCATATTGGCCGTCCTTTCCTTAACAATACCAAAGAGCTTATCGTTATCGGAAAAGGCTGTTTTTTCACACGCCTCGGACAGCGCTCGTTCAAATATTTCTTTGTAATCGGCCATCATTATCATTCCTTTCGTCGGTAAGTAAATCTTTGAGCTGCCGTCTGCCTCTGCTTAACCTCAGCATGACAGAATTCACGGTAGAATGTGTTATCTTCGCGATCTCATCGGCCGTATAGCCTTCATAGTAGTACATATACAGCACGACGCGGGTCTTGCTGTTCAGCTTTCCGAGCGCCTCGGTCACAGAGCCGTCATTCGGTGTATCGGAGCACACCTGCGTTTCCGCGGCTTCGAGCGGTTCGGAGAACCTGTACCAATATGACCGCAGAAGACTTTTGCACAGATTTATCGTACAGCGCAGCAGCCACGCCTTGACGTGCACGTCGCTGTCGAAGCTGCCATTATAGGTGTACAGCTTTATGAACGCTTCCTGCAGTATATCCTCGGCATCGCTCATATTCCGCACATAGCAGAGCGCCGTACCGAGAACGCTTTTGCGGTACATATCTATGTACCGTTCAAGCTCGCTGTCCTTCACCTGCACATCACCGCCTTTTCCTCTTGAAAGGACCTTTCATATATAATACGAATGACAAGCCCGAAACCTGTCAAAATTTTTTACTCTGTCACAAAAAACGGGTGATTTTTAGTTTACAATTTACAGTTAACAGTTAACAGTTAACAGTTGTGGTGTCCGCTGAGCGGACATATCCGAATTGTGGCAAAAAAAAGAGCGCTGTGCATCTTTAAGCAACCTATCAGATCTCGTCACGATTTAAATAAGTCCGCGCAGCGGACACCAAACCTGTACACTGTAACCTGTTAACTGTTAACTAAAAAAACAACCGATTAACGCCCGTAGCTTTCGGGACAAAAAAGCTCCGCCGCACAGATCAAGTGCAGCGGAGCTTTATTTTATCCGCGACAATGGCGGCTCCATAATAAGGGAGCCTGTATATTCACGCTTTCAGCCTTGCGTTCCAATGCTGCAGGATAGCCGACTTGTCGGGCTCCTCGTGCTCGTAAGACGGAGACACCTCCTCGCCCGCGAACATTACCCGCAGCGGGTCAAGCTCTATCTTCACAAGTCCCCGGCCGGTAATATCGCTGCAGAGTATCTGCTTGTCGGGAGTTTTGTTGGTTTTCGCCGAGTAAAGGGTATTGCCTATATACAGACACTTTTCGCTGTCGGAAACTATAAGGCCGAACTTTACATCATCTTTCTGATATTCATACAATTTATACATTTGGTTATCCTCCGTCGGGTCTTGCTTTCTTACATTAATTCGGGGTGCCCTTTACTGCTTTTTAAAAGCCACACAAAGCATGGTGGTATCATCGAACCGATCGGTATTTGCCGTAAACTCGGCGATACCGTCGGACATACCTTTTATGACGTCCTCGGGGGACGCGCCCGCGAACCGGTTCAGCAGCTCGTCCATTCTGTCGAAGCCGAAGTGCTCGCCCTCAGCGTTTTTCACATCTGTGACCCCGTCCGTGTAGATGAACAGACTGCCACCGCCGCCGAGGTCAATGGTGTGGTCTTCATACATAATGTTTTCATCCGCACCGATAGGCGGCAAATTATCGCTCGTGACGAACTCATACCTGCCCGACCCGCGCACTACGGCGGGATATTCATGCCCGGCGTTGGCGTAGGTAACAATGCCCGTATTAAGGTCGAGGATACCGAACCATATCGTGATGAACTGCGCCATTTTATTGTTCTCGCAGATCTCCCTGTTCACATCGGACATTATTTCCGCGGGAGTCCCCGGGAGCAGCGCGCGCTCGTGGAGCACAAGCTTTGATGTGGCCATATACAGCGCGGCGGGGACGCCTTTTCCCGAAACGTCCGCCATTACGAGCGCAAGGTGGTCGCTGTCCGTCAGGAAGTAGTCGTAGAAATCACCGCCGATATTTTTCGCGGGCATCATCGAAGCGCTTATCTCGTACCGCTTATCCTGCGCAAAGGGGGCGGGGAGCATACTTTCCTGCATCTGCGCGGCTACCTTCAGCTCCGCGGTCATCTTGTCGGTAAGGTATCTCTGGAAGCGCATATTCACATAGCTGCCGAGACCCATACTTACGGTATTGGTGATGCTTGCCGTTCTTGAATGCTCATTGATGTCAAATAAGGAATAGGAGTAGCAGATATAGCCGAAGGGCTTCGACATAAAGTCTATCGCGTTGAATATGAGCGGGAAGCCCGTATTCAAGCGGTTTTCGGGATCCGGAACGAGCATTCCCGGCTCAAGCGGGTAATTTACTTTGTTCTTGTTATACGAGTCAAAGAAGACTATGCGTTCCGAGCCCATACCCGTTCCGGTGAAGTAGTTCTTCGAGCTGTCGAACAGGCTGCTGTCCACGACGCAGCACATATCGTGCGTTATATAATGCTCGAGATAAGACGCCGCCTGTGTCGTGGACTCCGACATCTGCATTTTCGAGGTGATGTCATACAGCATTCTCAGGTCGTCCTGATAGCGGTAATACCGGTTGTTGAAGTCGTTCATTATCGAGCCTGTACCGACTGCCGCGTGTTCGCAGCCGCACGAAGCGTTCGGCATGAGCTTGGGTATGACGGATACGTTCTCCACCGTCCGCCCGCTCATAATTTCCTCAATGCAGCCGAATACAGCCTCTGCGAGGTCGCAGCTGTCGCAGCCCGCGGTGGTGAGCCTCGGTGTGGCGAGCAGAGCCTCATCTATCCCGTCAAAGCCTGTCACGATCACCTGCTTCGGAACATCTATCCCTGCCTTCATAAACACATCGCTCACGTTGATAGCCATTATATCGTTTGCGCAGATAACGGCATCGGGGATATTCCCGCTTTCTATCAGCTCTTCGGCCGCAATACGGGCGGGAGTTGACCAGAATTCCCCGTAGCTCACCATACCGTCATCGAACCTTATCCCGTTTTCCTCGACGACCTTTCTGAAAATATTTATCCTTGCGTCGGAGAACTTATTGCCTTTTCCCCCCGCGAGAAAGTGAGGCTTTTTCACCGAATGTCCCTCTATGACGTGACGGACTACGCTCTCAAAGCCTTTGTCGTAATCGAAGGATATGTCCGGCGTACCGTCGTACTTTCCGTCAACCGTCAGTACGGGCACATTATGCTTCTTTGCCTCTGCTATGATCCTCCCGGCAATATTGCGGCTCTTTATCTTCTCGTCCATAATGACCACGCAGTCAACGATATCGTAGGGAATGATGCTGAACACAAAGCACTCCGGGGAGGAAGTATCTTCTTCCCAGTAAAGGTCGGAATTGAGCGCGAAGATCATCATCGCCCCTCCCGCTTCAACGATATGACGGTTCATCTGTTCGAGGAAGATGTGGTGCTGACTGTCATAGATCCTTGATGTGCATACGGCTGTGATCTTTTTGTTGTTTATCATATGGTTCTCCGTTAAAAGTTTGAGTTAGAACACTACAATTATAATTATACTACAAATCGATAAAAAAAGCAAGAGCAGCCGGGGGGGTTTTTGACAGGACACAGTACGATGTCTTTTTTTATGCTTCGGAGTGTTTTTTGTGCAAAACGCCGAAAATTTGCAAACCTATTGACATACTACGGCAGACGTGGTATTATAATATTACGACAGACGTAGTATTGTCTGTCGTAGTATCATACAGCCGCACCCGCCATACCCCCTACACACAAACTGCGGGGGCGGCAGTGAAGAAAAAGTTGTATCCACCGCCTTCGACGATGGATACAACATAGATCGGCTGCGAGCGCGGCAGCACCGACTTCGCAAATTGGATCAGCTCAATGAAAAAAGGAGGCGGGGATTTGATAAGCAGCGATATAATCAGAGGCTACACCGACACGATGATACTATTCATCGTGTCCTGCGGGGATTCCTACGGCTACGAGATATCCAGACAGATAAAGGAGATCTCGGACGGCAGCTATGTGATGAAGGAAACAACGCTCTACTCGGCGCTGACAAGGCTTGAAAAGAACGGCTTCATCACGTCCTACGCAGGACTGCACGACGGCAGAAAGCGAACGTACTACAGCATAACGGACGCGGGCAAGGCCTGCTACAAGGACAAATGCGACGAATGGGAGCTTACAAAGAAGGTCATCGACAATTTTATAGTAACAGACACACAGCAGGAGGGAAAATAATGGAGATCATACTGAACTATATCGAGACAATGTTTGCGGGAGTCCCCGTGACCCCCGACACCAAGCGGCTCCGCGAGGATATCACCGCCAATATGTCGGACAAGTTCGACGAGCTTACCAAAGAAGGAAAGAGCACCAATGAAGCGATAGGCACGGTGATATCCGAGTTCGGGAGCATAGACGAGGTGCTCGCTGAAATGGGCATAGAGCGCACACAGCCCGCCGCGTCGGCAGCCGCCGTGATACCCGCCGACCCGTCCGCTAAGATACGCGGAATGATACGAAGCTTCGGGCTTCTCGCAAGCACCGGCGCGGGGGTGCTTGTACTTGCGCTTATATGGCTGAGCGAATTCGGCCTGAGAGGGTATCAGATCATCGGGGTAGGCTCTATCGGCTTCTTTATGCTGCTCGCCGGTATGCTGCTTGTGATAATCTCCGTGCTCATGCGCACCAAGCTGCTTGCGGGCGGAGAACCGCCGAAGGAGATACAGCAGATCGTCGGAGCGAGATACGAAAAAGTCAAGGTCAACGCCTTTCGCCTGAAAATGATATCCGGTTGGGTGAAGCTCGCCGCGATGGTGCTGTTCTTTATGACCGATCCTATGGCACATTACTCGGTGAACGGCACGATATATATGACGTTTCTGATGTCGGCGGCGTTCGCCGCGGACGTGTTTGTGAGGGTCTGTGACAGGACATACCGCCGGGTGCTCGGTAAGCCGCTCGAAAAGCTTACCGCGGGCGGCGGAGTGAGAGCTCTGACCGTACCGTTCTTTACCGGCGCGATAGCGTATATGAAATTCAGCGGAAATTACGACGGCCTCAACAGCTCGTCCGAGGCAGGGCTGCTTCTTATGAGCCTGTATATCATTGTAAGCGTCGCCGCGGAGATGTTCGATCTTGCCAAAAAGAAAAACGAGCAGAGCGCGGTGCGGGAAGCACAGACCGGAAACAAATAAACAGGCTGCATAACAACAGCCGACCGAATTTTTTAGTGAACAGTTAACAGTTAACAGTGTACAGGTTTGGTGTCCGCTGCGCGGACAGATCTAAATCGTGACGAGATTTGATAAATTGTTGAATGTTAGGCAGACCTCTCCGCTCTGTCACAATTCGGATAGGTCCGCGCAGCGGACACCACAACTGTTAACTGTAACCTGTTAACTGTTAACCGAACAAAACAGTCCCCGCTCCGGGAATATCACGAAGCGGGGTATTTTTTCAGTTATTCTTGCTGACGGCCTTTTTGAGCGGTTTGTAGATAAAGAACACGATCAGCGAATCTATCATAAATTTTATAAAGGTGAACGGCGCGTTGAACAGGATAAGCGCGTCCCAGAGCGTCGCAACGCCCGAGCCTATCCCGCCGGGCAGCTCGTTGTACGCCGA